>JAITHQ010000102.1 GCA_031279925.1 Treponema sp.
GATTCGCCAAGAAAAAGAGCGGCTCCTCCGGGGAGAACACGGGGGCACTCTGGGTTAGATTCTTTATTTTGACGTATCTACTCCCTTCGGTTAGATTTTTTTATGACGCACTACGGAGGGCGCAATGCTAGGGCAGCCGCATTAAAAAAAGGTTCAAGGAAACGGGAAAAGGGACGATAGGGAAGGGATGAAGGGGACCAACAATGGACATACGAACCAGTCTCTCAATTATCTCAGACCCCCGGATAGAATAGGAAAAACATGTATTAGTAGACATTCTCTTGCTCTGCATCATCGATTACAGCAGTTGAGAATAGCAATCAATAACAAAAAAAGAAAAGAAGAATTTTTTTGAAAAAATGAAAAATTCTCAAAAAAGCGCTTGTCAGGCGCTTTTTATGAGATATACCGGTAATAGTTAAGGAAAAGGCGTAAACAGACCTGTTATGCAAACTACCAGCTATTCTATATATTTTTACTGAATTCTATTTTTAAATATATCATGTCTTTTAATTGTTTTCCTTCTTCAAAAATTTTATGATTATAATTATTTATAAAAAAATCATCTATTGTATGTGAATATACAAATCCGCAATTCTTATAAAACGAAATGGTTTTATTGCTGTCACCTGTTCCTACAAATAATATGTTGCATTTATTCTTTATATTTTCAATTATATATTTAATCATTATTTTTCCATACCCTTTGCCTTGGTATTTTTGATATGTTGCTATATTTTTAATTTCATAAATACCTTCGTTTTCTTTTGTTACTACAGATACTGTTTTTAAATCATCATCATATAACGCAAACAATTCTCCTCTGTAAAGATACTTATTTATCATATTTTCCTGTTCATCAGCCAATAATAACAAATCCATAAATTCTTCTTTGTTTTCAGCTATCTTTTTTATTTCCATGTCTTTTCTCCTATATTCATTATCGGTAAAAAAATCTTTACAATACATTTTTTGTTTATCAAATATTTTTGGCTTGCATTGCACATAACGTTCCGGCTATTATGCGAAGTGCCCCCTTATTCTATTATATTTCTAATAAATTTATTATTATATCAAATTCATTTTTGTATTTTTCTTTACTCCTCTCGCTTAATTTCTTATAATCTTTTTCCAGTTTCCCCTTTATCCATTTTTGCCCTTCTTCTATTGTCTTTCCCATTTCTTTATATGCCGCATAAAACAATGACCCTATTTCCGTTAAATGTATTATCGCGTCCGCATCTGCCACACATATCTCATCCATATTGTTTTTATTATTATTTACACTGCTCCTATGATTTAATATACACAATTTTATTTTTTCTATTTTGTCCTTTGGATAATTGTATCCTTTTAATATTTTCTCAGCTCTTTCGGCCCCTATTATATGGTGTTCCTTATAATTTTTTTCATCTTCTATTGATACTAAATCGTGTAATAATACCGCTACCGTTACAATTTCTTTATCCCCGCCGTATTCTTCAGCCAGCTTTTGCCCTAATGGTATCATTGGTTTTATATGATGAGACCAAATTCCATATCCAAATATATTCTTATCTGATTTACAAGCATTTTCTACCAATATATTCAGTTCATTTATCATTTGTTCCATATTAACCCTCCAAGGGTTCTTATATAGTTTATACTATACCTTTATTCTTTTGTCAATATTTTTTAATTATTTTTCAACAAAACCCAGGGAACATTGCACATAACGTGCTGTATGTCATATTTTGCGGCTGCTGAAACTGCTGCTCAGTTTCTTTGTCACAGCCGCAAAATCTAGCGCGAGTAAATTACAAAATCGCCCAGGTTTGTAACCGGCTCTTTCAGTCTTTTGCTGTCAAATTTAGGCCAGTTCGCCGGCGGCTTTTACTTTTACACGGTTGGTGTTGTTCGGCTGGTATTGCAGGGGCACGTCCTCAACCTCAACAATCTCAACCGTTTCCGGTTTTGCGCCGGCCTTGACCGCCAGTTTGACAGCTTCAGCTTTGCCTTCCTCTATGGCTTTTTCCCGTGGTACCTCGTTAAAAGAAACAAGTTTTTCGTATAACCCGCTTACTTTGGAAATCGCTGAACCTATGGCGTTAGCAACCGCGAAATAATCCGGCTTATGCAGTTTTTTCGCGCCCTTTATTCTTTCGGGTAACAGGATTGAGCCGCCTCCAACAAGAATAAGGTCTATATCATCCCCGCTGGTTTTAATGGAATCAAGATGTTCTTCCACCATTTCAATAATCCGCGCCTGCGCTTTTTCGGCAAGCTGCTGACTGATATGCGCGACTTTTGAAGGATCGCCCACCTGGGCAAGGCCCATGCGAACAGCAATATCCGTGGCGGTTAACGTATCGCCGCCAAACACCAGGGCTTTATTGGTTATTTCGTAACCGACGCTGTCCGGCCCCACGCTGACGATGCCGCCGTTTTCACGTACTATGCTTCCTCCCCCAAGGCCGATAGAAATTACGTCTGGCATTCGGAAATTGGTCCGCACGCCGCCAATGGTAACGGCAACCCCGGACTCACGGGGAAAGCCGTTCTGCAAAATGCCAAAGTCGGTAGTGGTTCCGCCAATATCAATGACAACCGCGCTGGATAGTTGAGAAAGAAAACTGGCCCCGCGGATGCTGTTTGTGGGGCCGCAGGCTATTGTTAAGATCGGATAACGCCGCGCGGTTTCCATGTTCATTAGTGTTCCGTCATTTTGTGAAAAATAAATGTCCGCTTCGGTTACGCCCTGACCGTGCAGGCTTGAAACAAAACCTTCGGTAAAGGCGCGGGCAACATCGAACAAAGCGGCGTTAAGAATTGTAGCGTTTTCACGTTCAATAAGGCCCATGCTGCCGATTTTTGAGGAATGGGAAATATACACGTCATCCCCCATAACTTCATGGCAGATATGCGCCGCTTCGATCTCGTTTTCATCCCGGACCACGGAAAAAAGCTGGCTAATCGCAACGGATTTAACACCCTTGCCTTTACACGCTTCAAAAAAAGACCGGGCGGCCTGCCGGTCAAATTCGGTCAGGGGCTTGCCGTCAAATTCATACCCGCCCCGGATTATGGCTGATTCAGCCGCTACAGCGGCAAGGTCCGTATCCCAATCAACCATTGGAGCAATGCCAACGGTCGCCGGAGCGCCTATCCGCAGTATGCCGATTTTGGTCAGCCGTTTACGCTCGACAATCGCGTTAGTACATTGGGTAGTACCCAGCATTGCTTTGTTGATCCGCTTTCGATCTATAGACGATTCCGCAAGGACCGCCTTAATCGCGTTTTCGATCCCCGAATGAATATCTTCGCTGGTGGGAATTTTAACGCTGCCCGCAACCCGCAGCTCATCGTCTATAATAACGGCGTCCGTGTTGGTTCCGCCAACGTCCACTCCAAGCCTAAATGAATTCCCCCTCATGCTTCAACTCCTTTTACCCGCCGTTCTACCGGAATATAATCGGTGTCATATCCAAAATACCGGGGACCAACAAGTTCAATGCCTTCCGGCGACCGCCACGCTTTGTAGCATTTAAGCCCCACAACAAGCACACGTTTGCCGTATTTCAGCGCGTCCGTTGGCTGCGGGATAAAAGTTTCGGTATCGACCAGACAAATTAAGTCCGGCGTCGTGGCCCGGATTTCACCATCGACCGAAGCGATAAGGTTTTCATTCTGGAATTCAACACATGCGCTTTCCCCCTTAAATTCACCGGAACCTTCCAGCAGCGCCTTGCCGAAATTAAACGCGCCCCTGGTTTCCCGCAGAATGTCGGTTATTTTACCCCGGAAAATTTTGTATCCTTCGCAGGCGGTCAAAAAATGATCCTCCGGATTTCCCGCGCCGTGTTTGGCTTCACGAATAGCCCTTCCCAGGGCTTCACTCCTGCTTACAATCCCTTTTACCCCATACTGCTTCATGGTCTTGCCGTCCATGCAATAGAGAATAATCGAGACCGATCCGCCGCAGCTTGTGGTAACAGCGCGGGCAAGTTCTTCTGTCCATTTATTTGTGATTGTTTTAAAAATAACGCTGTTGCCCTTTTCATCGGTTAAAGCCATCGGCGTCGCGCTGACGCCGCCTATGGTAAACGTTACCATTTGCAGTTCCGGGAAAGCCCGTCCCATGCCGTCAACATCCACCAGCGGCAGAGCGAGGCGTGCAGCCGCCGCAAACGGAAGCATACTGTTTACGCCCCCCGCTTCTATCGGCATAATGGCGTCTATTTTTTTGCCGTAATAGCGGCTGATCATGTCCGCCAAAACGGCGAATTCACTGCCGTTTACGCCCTTTTCCGCAAGTACCGTAGGCGCGCCCATCATTGCTATAGGAACAACAAAAGCGTTATCTGCAACTTCATCCGGGTCAAGAAGCCGGACAGGCCCGCAGTCTTTAATCGCTCCCAGCGCGGTTAATTTACCGATATAGGGATCGCCGCCGCCCCCGGAACCCAGCAGGGTTGCGCCAAGGGCAATATCATCCAGTTCCTGTATGCCGATTGTTCTCATCGTTGTTACTCTTTTCCTGGCAAGACTTTATTAAGCACGATATAGAGGGCCATTGAAAGCACGATCCCGTTTATCGGCGCGATAAGAAAACCTTTAAGGCTGCTTAGATAGGCCGCAATTGCGCCCACGGCAAATGAAACAACACCGGCAGCGTTAACGCCCTTTACGGCTTTAAAGTTTTCCCGCTTGCCCTTGCCAACAATCCAGTACGCCGCTATCATTACACCCGCCACCGGGGGAATAAAGGCTGACAATATGCCAAGGAAACCGGTGAATTTTGTCATAAGGCCCGCCGCCCCCAAAACCGTTCCCAATACGCCGGCTACCGCTGTGGTAAGTTTGTACCGTTTTTCGGTAAAGCCCAGGGCGTTGGAAAGCGCGATACCGCCTGAATAGGCGTTAAGGATGTTGGTTGACCATGTTGCCAGAATAAGCACCAAAAGCCCAATATAGGGAAGCCCCAATGAAACAAGTATTTGGGTAATATCGTATTGACCGGAGGCAATCGCCGAGGCGGCTCCCAGCCCCATTATTAAAAGCGAAACAGGCAGAACCCCCAATACCGACGACTTGATAACGTCCGCGCGGCTTTTCGCATAACGGGAGCAGTCGCCGGATATAACCCCGCCAAGGGCAAAACTGCCCACCACGATACTGAATCCGGAAAGCAGCCCGGCACTCTGCGGCGGCCTGTAAGCGGCAATCGTCTGTACGCCGCCGGCCCTAAAAAGCGAAGCGTATGCGGTATAACCAAGCACCAGCACCAGCAGGGGAACCACCACGTAATTGAGGTATTTCATCGCCTTGTAGCCGAAAAGCGCGGTTAAAAGCATTATGCCGCCCCAAAAAAGGGTGCTTACCGTTTCCGGTATCTGGACGCCTGTAATTCCGCCAAACATGGAGCTAAAAGACGCGCCGCAAACCGCAGCCTGCACGCCGAACCAGCCAATGCAGGCCAGGCCAATCAACAGGCTTATCACAAACCGCGAGCCCAGGGTTCCCAGGGCGTTTTCCGCGCATGAAACAGTAGGCAGCCCCAAATCTTCCGACTGCATTCCAATCAGGCACATATAGACCAGGATGATGGCGAAGCCAACCACCAGGGCTATAAATACCTCCGCAATGGAAAGGCCCGCCGCCAAAAAGCCTCCCACCATAAGCGCGGGAAGACATATCATGTTACCTATCCATATTGCCGTTAAAGAAAGCCAACTTTGCCGTTCTTCCGGGGGAATTTTGAAGCCCGCCTCACTGTTTGCCATATACACTCCTTTTGCTGGTTTATCATTAGACTTGTTCAATAACCCGGTTGGTTATTTCACAAGTCCTGCAATTTCTCGCCCGGCTCTGCGCTTTGGGGCTGCGAAATTGCCTTGTGTAGCGGAATTTGTTTAACAACTGAAGTTGTTAAACAACTCTATTAAAAAATATCAGGCATGCAAAAACTATACAATGGTTGTTCAGAAGCTGCACCAACAAAACCGGCAAAGTTTCCAACAAACGCCCCTTCGGTTTTGGCCGGCGTTGTTGAATGTTTCGTATGGTTTGTACTATTCTGAATCATGAGTGTTTTCTGGAACAGCCGGACGCGGGGGCTTTCTCCCTATGTTCCGGGTGATCAGCCCAAGGACCGGGCGTTTATCAAACTTAACACCAATGAAAACCCTTATCCGCCATCGCCGAAAGCGGTGGAGACGATGCGGCGTCTGTTGAACGGGGATGACGGGCGGCAGGCAGGAGACAGCCTGCGGCTGTATCCTGATCCGCTGTGCGGCGAATTCTGCGCGGCCGCTGCCAAAGCTTATTCTGTTGCGCCCGATCAGGTTTTTCCGGGTAACGGGTCCGATGAAGTGCTGGCCTTTGCGTTCGGTGCGTTTTTTGAAACCGGAAGCAGCGCGCCGCCCGTTCTTTTTCCCGACATAACCTACAGTTTTTATCCGGTTTATGCCCGGCTTTGGGGAATTCCTTTTCGAGAAGTTCCTCTTGCGGACGACTTTTCTCTTCATACCGGCGATTATCTTGTCCCCTCCGGCGGAGCCGTTATTCCCAATCCCAACGCACCGACAGGCCGCGCCGTTTCAGCCTTCGGTGGGGACGGTATTGAGGCCCTTGCCGCCTTCCTGCTTGAGCAGAACAAGGTACTTGTTGTTGACGAAGCCTATGCCGCCTTTGGCGCCGAGTCTACCGTTCCCTTGACCGCCCGTTTCTCCAACCTGCTTACCGTACACACTCTTTCCAAATCGGCGTCTCTGGCAGGTCTGCGCGCCGGTTTTGCCATCGGCAGTGCGGAACTTGTCAAAGGCCTTTTTCGCATCCGGGACTCCTTTAATTCCTACACCATGGATCGGCTGGCCCTGGTCGGGGCGGCGGCGGCCGTCTCCGACAGGGCCTACTATGACACAGTCAACGCCAGGGTTATTGCCGCCCGGGAACGAAGCTCCGCGGCTCTCAAAGCAATGGGGTTTGAAGTTGTCCCTTCGAAGTCGAATTTTCTTTTTGCCAGGTACAAAGACGGGGGGGGGATATTAACCGGGGCTTTTTTGCTGAAAGCCCTTCGGGACAGAGGAATTCTTGTGCGGCATTTTGACAAGCCGCGCACGGCTGATTATATTAGGGTGAGTATTGGAACAGATGACGATATGGACGCCTTTCTTGCCGCCTGCCGGGACATTATCAGCGCATGAAAGAATGGTTTGAGTTAATCTGGACTTTTGTAAAAATAGGAATTTCTACGTTTGGCGGTGGCTACACGATGATACCGGTGCTGGAACGGGAGCTTATCAAGAACAAGGGCTGGATCACGATGGAAGAGGTGATGGATTACTACACCATCGCCCAAATTACGCCGGGGATCATAGCGGTAAATATTTCTACGTTTGCCGGCTATAAACGGAAGGGCGCGGCGGGCGGGGCAGCGGCGACTGTGAGTTTTTTGTTTCCGGGGCTGGTTCTGATGACGCTGGTTTCCCTGTTTATGAGCCGCTTTGCTTCACTGGAGACACTGCAGCATGCTTTTACCGGGATTCGTGCCGCCGTGGGCGCGCTGGTTTTAGATACGGTGTGGAAGCTGATCCGCGCCCTGTTCAAACCGGACGGGATTTCCGGCGTGCGGAAGGCGGCCGCTCCGCTGATTGCCGCGGCTGCTTTTGTTCTTTCCGCGGCGTTCAGCGCACCGCCAGCTCTGGTCATCGCGGGCGCGGGCACGGCGGGTTTTTTGCTGCTGCGGTCCACCGGTAAAGGCCCGGATAATAACCTCGAAACTCCGCACGGAACGGAGGGGCCGTGAAGTTGTTTGTACTCTATGCGGAATTTTTCAAAATCGGGACATTCAGTGTCGGCGGCGGGCTTGCGACTCTGCCTTTTCTGTTTCAAATCGCGGAAAAATACGGCTGGTTCGGTGCGGAAGAGATCAGCAATTTTCTGGCAATTGCCCAGGCTTCGCCCGGAGCCATCGGTGCGAATATGGCGGCCCTGGCGGGTTTCCGCTGCGCCGGAATTTCCGGGGCCGCTGCCGCAATGGCCGGACTGGTCAGTCCGGCCATTGTCATTATCGTTGTTATCGCCCGTATGTTCGCCGCGTTCAGGGCAAACAAAACGGTGGTGGCCGTGTTCCGGGGTTTTCGTCCGGCGGCGGCCGGCCTGCTCGCCGCTGCCGGTTTTGGTGTGTGGAAGCTTATCCTTGTCGCGGACGCTTCCGGCCCCTGGTACGGACGCCTGCGTCTGAAAGAAGCAGCGCTGTTTGTCGTTTTTTTTGTTTTGATCCGCAAATTTGCGCTTCATCCCGTTATCTGCATTATCGCGGCCGGAGCCGTAGGAGTACTGCTGGGCCTATAAACAAAAATTGACCGTACAGGGCTTTCCGGCTGGCAGCCGCATATTTTTATGGTATCATAAAAATCATGCGGATTATCGGCGCGGCAGATTTTGACACGTACTGGAAAAACGAAATTCCGGCGGCATGCGATTCCCAAACCGCCGGGCTTGTTTCTGAAATTATTGAAGCGGTACGAAACAACGGTGACAGGGCGGTACGGGACTATGCCGCCCGTTTTGACAGAACTTCGCCGGAAAATCTTGAAGTTCCCCTGGAAACGGCCCGCGCCGCCCATGAAGAACTGTACCGTTTTGAGCCGGAACTGGCAGATGCGCTGGAACTTTCTGCCGGACACCTGCGGCGCTTTGCCGCGCTTCAGTCTGCCCAGCTTGTCGGTTTTGAAACCGAACTTGACGAAGGTCTTTTTGCCGGTCAACGGATAATCCCTGTGGAAAGGGCGGCGGTTTATGTACCGGCCGGCCGCTTTCCCCTTGTTTCTTCGGCACTGATGGGCCTTGTTCCGGCCTTCGCCGCCGGCGCGGGTGAAGTCCTGCTTGTTTCGCCGCCGCTGGAAGACGGCGTTCCCTGCAGGCGTATTCTGGCTGCCGCCGTTATCGCCGCCGGTAAAGAACTGGCTCGGCTGCGTATTTTTGCCATGGGCGGCGCTCAGGCAATCGCGGCACTTGCCCTGGGAACACAGTCTGTTCCCAGGGCAAGTGTCATCGCCGGCCCGGGCAACCGATATGTGGCGGAGGCAAAACGTTCACTGTTCGGTGAAACCGGAATTGACTTTATTGCCGGCCCCACGGACGTATTAATTCTCGTTGACGGGGAACTTGACGGGGAACTTGCCGCCGCGGACCTGCTTGCCCAGGCGGAGCATGATCCCGACGCGCGGGCCCGCGCTTTGCTTGCTTCCGTCCGGGACGCGGAAACACTCCGTGCGGCCGTTGAACGGAGGCTGGCCCTCCTTGGCGAACCTTCCCGGCGGACGGCGCGCGCCTCACTTGATACGGGCGGGCTTGCCGTAGTGTACCGGTCAAGGGAAGAAGCCGCCCGGATCGCGAATCTTATAGCTCCCGAACATCTGGAGCTTCATACGGAAAACGCCGGAGAATGGCTGCCGCTTCTGAAAAATTACGGCTCGCTTTTTATCGGAAAACTTGCGGCAGAAGTCCTGGGTGATTACAGTGCGGGGATCAACCATACCCTGCCGACATCAGGAAGCTCCCGATTTACCGGCGGTCTTTCGGCACGGCATTTCCTGAAAGTCGTTACTACCCTGCGCTGTAATCCCGGCCCGGGTTTTGAAAAAGCCCGCCGCGCCGCGGAACTTATTGGCCGCGCCGAAGGCCTTGCCGCCCATGCCGAAAGCGCTGCAAGCCGCGTTCTTCCATGATTATCGCTCCATCTGCCGATCACAGGAGCCGTGAAGGGGGAACTATTGTTTATCCCGTATATTCGCGCCGCTCGCGGGGACTTTCTGTTGGGATCAATCTTTTTCCCGGCGGTAAATGCTGTTCCTTCAACTGTCCATACTGCGAAGTTTTTCCCTGTGAAACAAACATTGTTTTTAGTCTTGAAACGATGAAATCCGCCCTGCGTTCCTGCCTTCTTGAGGCAGCGGAGCGCGGCGTTGAAGTTAAGGACATTTGTTTTTCCGGAAATGGCGAACCCGTTATGGCCGCCGCCTTTCCCGAAGCTCTGCAGGCGGCGGAAGTCCTGCGCCGTGAGTCTGCGCCCGGCGCAAAACTGGTAGTTATTACCAACGGCTCCGGCCTTTTGAATCCTGAAATTTTCATCCTGCTGCGCCGGGCGGCGCTGGAAAGCGGCCTGCACATTTGGCTCAAAGTTGACGCCGGGACGGAATCATGGTATGGGGTGATAAACCGTTCTGCCCTTCCCTTCAGGCCGCTTTTTGAAGCAGTACAAGCTTTCGCTGCCTCGGGCGCGCCGTTTACCCCGCAGACAATGATCTGCGGGGTAAACGGGCTTTTGCCGCCGCCGGAAGAAGAGGCCGCCTGGGTAGAACTGATAACGGAACTGGCTGTACCGGGTACGCTTCGCGCCGTTCAGATTTACGGCAAGGCCCGTCCCGCGCCGGAAGACCCGCTGGCTGTTCCGGCGCCGGCCGAGGTTCTTGAACGGCGGGCCGTCCTGTTAAGGGCCGCGCTGTCAAAAGCCACGCCTGGGACCGTTCCGGTTGAGGTCCATTTTTAGGCATTGTAACTGTCGTATTGAGTTCGGAAACTTCAGCTGCGCTGGCTCTCTATAAAGCCAATCCCAGGCGGTAGGCGGCGCGGGATGCTTCCAGCACTTTGCCGCCCGAAAAGCTGTCGCCGATATTGTAGAGTTCCGCCGCTATGTGTTCGCGCAGGGCGGCAAAGTACAGCGCGTCATCGGGAACGCCGCCTGCGGCAAGGACCGCAAAATCGGCAGGAATGGTTTCGTTCCGTTCCGTTACCTTGAGCTTCGGCTCCAGCGGATTTACCACATTGTCCGGTAAAATGGGATGCCAGGTAACGGAGGGATCCGGCACGGTTTTGGAAACGTTCCGGGCAATCCGCACGCCCTCTTTGCAAAAACCCGTTACCCGCGAACAGTTAAGAAGCTTCACCCCCGCCTGTACCAAATAGTGAATCAAATACCCGCGATTGGCGGTGCAGACGCCGTTCATCATAAACTTGTCCATCTCCACTACTGTTACCTCGCAGCCTCTTTCAAAATGCAGCCAATATGCCGCCTCGCAGCCCGCCACGCCGCCGCCTATCACGACAATCTTTTTCGCGCCCCCCAGCAGTCCGGGCTTCAAAAATAATTCCACAGCCTGAGCATTCTGTATTTCTTCGATTCCAGGCAGGGAAAGAACGGCGTTTTTGGTTCCCGCGGCGAACACGATTTTGTCGTAGCCTCCCGCCTTGAGCGCGGCAAGATCAACGGTATTTCCTCCCCTAAAAACCAGATTACCCTTCGTGCCGGTCCGCTCCGCCAGGCTTTCAAGATACTTTTGGTAATTGGCGGCTTCGTATTTGATTTTCGCCACGCTCCCCGCTATGAGCCTGCCGCCCGGCATACGGGCTTTGTCAAACAGATCAACCTGGTGTCCCCGTTTGGCGGCTGCTGCTGCACACAGGGTCCCCGCAGGACCCGCGCCTACCACGGCGATTTTAAGCGGTTTTTCCGCCGGAACGGGATCGGCAGGGAACACATGCTCAAATCCTGTACGGGGATTTACCGCGCACTGAATATGCCCGCCTTCCACAAACTCGTTGATGCACCCTTCCTGGCAGCCGATGCACGGCGTGATTTCATTATTGCGCCCTGCATATGCCTTGTTGGGCCATTCCGGGTCGGCAAGCAGCGGGCGTCCCAGCATCACCAGATCGCACGCGCCATCCCGCAGAGCTTTTTCCGCAAAGTCGGGATAGCCCAGCTTCCCCACGCCCGCGACAGGCACCGGAAACCCTGTGTTGGACATAATCTTGTTGTCCCTGAAATATTCCTTTACCAGGCGGCTTACCTCAAGGAAACAGCCGGGCGGCATACCGGAAGGCGGATGCGGAAGCCACCAGTTGTCGTAACAGCCCAGGTCTACGTCAAACATATCCACGCCGGCCTTTACCAGGTTTTTCATATAATCGAGCGTTTGGGCGATGGTGCGCCCGCGCGTAAATTTCTTGAGCGAAGCGCTAGCAAGCATGGCCTCCCCGTAGGTTTCGTTCAGGGCGAGGGAAAGATCGATGCGGTACATAACCGGAAACCGCGCACCCGTCCGCTTGCGGATTTCACGCACACAGTCAAGTCCGAACGCCTGCCAGTCAGCATACGGTCCCAGCGCGCGGCGGTTAAATGCGGGATTGGTCATCTGTTCCAAAAGGTAGCCCTCGTGTCCGTGGAGATACGCGCCGTCAAGCCCCGCCGTTTTCGCGTCCGCCGACGCCTGCCCCATATTCCTGACGATTTTCTTTAAGCGCCGGTCGCTTAACGGGGCGCAGGGAATCGCGGGAATATAGAAACTGGGATTCCATGAAGCGGAGTTGGGCAGCTTGAATTTGGTGAGCAGGCATTGGGGGTTTCCCACCCGCCCCAGCCCGGGCGACACCTGAATAAAGATTCGCGCCCCAAAAGCGTGTACGCCCTGCGCCAAATCGCGCCAGCCCGAGAACACCGAGCGCGAGCGGTCGATGCGGGGAAAATACGAAAGCTCCCCCGGTTCGGTAATAGAGTTGTCAAGCCCATGGCTTACGGGAATAAGCCCTGTGGTAAGAAGCCCCGCGCCGCCTTTTGCCCGCTCATAAAAGTAGCTCAGCATTTTTTCGTTCGGGCGCCCCGTTTCATCGCACATATTGATGTTGCCTATCGGCGCCATCACGATCCGGTTTTTCAGCGTAAGACGGTTTACCGTTACCGGAGAAAACAAGGTTTCGTAGGGATACAGATTTTTGGTCATCGCCGCGCCCTCAAGCGCCCCTTCCTTCAAAAACCAGTCCCCATAACTGTCTACCCACGCCTTTACCTGGGGATCAATATTCATGGCAGTCCTCCGTCGAGCCAAGTATACAGCGCAGACAGGGAAAAGTAAACGCGCCGCAGGTGCTTTAAAAAAATCCTCCATAAAATGAACCTCCCGCCGCTGGCAATCTTCACTGCGAATGAAGTATATTTGATACAGGGAGGGAACATGACCCATTTGACTGAAATTACGGTAAATTCGACACTGCGCTGTGAGTGGATCAATATCAGCGCCGAAGTTCAAAAGGCTGCGGCCGCCTCCGGCGTTGAAGAAGGCCTGTGCGTGGTGTTTGTCCCTCACACAACAGCGGCGGTTACCGTTAATGAAAACGCCGACCCCGATGTGCCCCATGATGTGAATCTTGCCCTGGGCCATATTTCACCCGATCGCGGAGAATTCCGCCACGGTGAGGGCAATTCCGACGCTCACACAAAAACCACACTGGTGGGCCCTTCGCTGATCTTGATTGTTTCCGGAGGACGGGTGCTGTTGGGAACCTGGCAGGGCATTTGGTTTAATGAATATGACGGGCCCCGCAGACGGCGGGTGTATATCAGAATAACAGGAGAATAATCATGGCAAATCTTTTTTTTACAACATGGCTTTTGACTTTGGGGTTTATTCCATATTCGTCCTACGAATACAACTTGGGACCGCTGCCGAGCGTCGCGCGTTTTGACAACACCTTCGTTCAGACCCTTGAGGTTGATTTTTACGTCGCCAACATTCTTAGGGTGTACTCCAATGTGGAAATCAGGGAAATGAAAGCCCAAACGATTTACTTTGATCCGTACCGGGCGGATTTTCGGATTGGGGCGGAACTTGCCTATAAAGGTTTTTTTCTGGGTGTTTTTCATGAATGTGATCACGATGTTGTTACTACCTTCGAAAGAAGCAGGTATAACGGCATAGACGGGGCGTTCGCGGACATATACGCCGGCTGGCAGGGCGAATTTGCCATTCACCCCAAGGTTAAACTACAGCCTTATGCTGCCCTGGGCATTCGGCCCTATGACAATTTTTTCGTACTGGTTGAAGGTTCAGGCAGTTCCGAGATAGGTTATCCCGGCAGTAATCTGTTCGCGGAACTGCATCTTGGCGCAGATTTGTTTGATCTGGTAAGGCTCCGCGCCATGTTCCGGCCCGAATTTTCCCTGTACTACCGGTCGCTGGCCTGCTTCCAATACGGAGCCGGCGCGGAACTGAGGTACCGTAATATTTCTCTGGGAGTCGACTGGACAAGCCAGGTAAAACTGTTGTACCCGGCAGGTTCCGCAGTCAGCGAATTGACAATATACATCAGCTTTAGGGGCCAGTCAAAACTTTTGTAACCGGGCGCGGCTACAGGTTTTCCAGCGGCGAATCCCTGTCCATGAATTCGGAAATGACGTAGACCAGTGTTCCGGTTTTACGCGGCCTCAGTTCCGCAAAGCCCGGGCGACCAGCGCGTCCAGTTGTTCCCGCGCCTGCTCAATGGGAATATCCGCTTCCAGGGCCAGTTCGCCCGGGCTGATGATCCCGCCCGAATTTTTCGCCAGCCGCAAAATTACCCGCTGCGGACTTTCTTTTTTTCCCTGACAACCCTCGTTTCCCCATCATCAACAGTACGCCAGCCGCGGGCGAAATTTTCGGGCCGCGCTCCAGAAATCACCGCCCTGTAGTTCGCTTCCTGGACCTGCGCACAGCGACGCGAGCCGCGTACGCGTGTATGCCGGCTATTCCGGCTGGGGTGAAAACATCAGCCGCGGCAAGGGCATGGCCGCCGTCATTGCCGCCGAATTTATCCGCGACAGCGGCGTACAGGATAAAGGGCACCGCATCAACATCGCCAACCCGTCTTTTAACCGTGTGGGGATTGCCTGCTGCAATAACCTGGTAGTTATGCAATTCGGATCGGGAATTGTGGAAAAGAATCCGTAACCGGCGCTTCTTTTACCCGGCTCCAACCGCGTAAAAGTAAAAGTCGCCGGCGAACTGGCTTGACTGCGCTTTTAGTCCAGAGGACTCTTGATTTTTAGGATGCTGCGGCGAGCTATGTGGGTATAACGTTCTGTAGTAGTGATGCTGGTATGACCAAGAAGGTCCTGAATGTAACGAATGTCCGTTCCGTTTTCCAGAAGATGGGTCGCGAAGGTATGGCGAAGGCTGTGAATTGACACAGCCTTTGGAATGCGGGCCTTAAGGAAAGCTTTTTCAAAAATATGCTGGGCCGAACGGATGGTCATGTGCCTGCGCGAATTCTGCCCCGGGAAAAGCCAGTTTTCAATATTGAAAAGAGCGCAATATTTCTGTATAAAATCTGAAGTGCGGGAAGAAAGTATGGTATAGCGATCTTTTCTGCCTTTGCCGTTATGAACAAGAATTGTTTTTCGTACAAAATCAATATGCTTCTTTTTCAAGGCAACAACCTCGCTTACCCTAAGCCCCGAGGAATAGGTTATCATCAAAAGGAGGCGGTGTTTCGGGTTTTGTTCCATATCCAAAAGCCGAAACACCTCTGACTGGTCAAGAACTGCGGGAAGCCGGCGGTCTCCCGCAGGCCTGAACTGTTCGGCAGCAAGGCCTCGCTTGAGCACTTCATTGTAAAAAAACCTGACGGCACTGAGCGCGAGATTCATCGAGGAAGCTGAAAGCCCGCAGTCCTGATCGAGGTAGGCAAGATAGGCTTTTATTCCAAAATCTGTCATTTCTTCGGGACTTTTTTGAAGATGGCGGCACAGAGCCCTGTTGTAATGGATATACATACCGATTGTCCGGCGGCTGTACTTGCGTGAATGAAGCTCTGTTGTAAGCAGTTCAATATGCGCATCTAGAAAACACTCTGGCTTTTTGAAGCCCGGCAGGGAAATCGGTTTGTCTTCTGCACAGCCGGGCCATGCCCGTCCAAAAAAACTGTTTATGCGGACCCCATCATCCCTGACTTCAAGAAAAGGCCGCCCCGCGAAAGTTTCGTTGTATTGTTTTTTGCTCAGGCGGTATTTAAGGATGTAACGGCTGTTGTGCCTGTCCCAGTAACCGGAATGACAACCAGCCAGACGCTTTCCCAGCCAGGGATCAAAATCAAAAAACGGAATGATGATTCTGTCTTCCGTATAAAAAAGATACACAACGTCCATGCTTTCTCCAGATAAACCGGGTTATTGAACATATATAAAAGGCATGAAAGATTGTGCCGCTTTGATATGTGAAAGGCCTGTACCCTGAAACATTGCCTATCGGAACCAATATACCCCGCCGCAAGCACCTTTAGGGTGGTTGTTGATTTATTTATCATTACTTACATAATATAGTTCCGAAAAATATTCGGATTTTGAAATTGACTCAAGTGAGATAATTTCTTTTCCTAATTCTTTAATATAAACCGTATTTAATTTCAATTTTGGATCTATACGTTTTAATATAACATATAATAACTCTGTACAATATAGTTTTGACTCATCATATAAATCAAACTGCCAATCAAATGGAGTTCCCATGTATTCAATTGCCAAATTTGCAATTTGTCTTCCTTCTATATCTTTTATCCTATAAACTCCTACTGCTCGTGCAACTTTCAAAAATTCATCCAATGAGATTTCGTTTACAGAATCCCTTCCATGCCCTGTATTTCCTTCTGCGTTTATTACGTTTATTAAGCCATTATTAATATATATCACTCCCATATGTGAATACCGTTTATCTGCTACAGAAACATCCTTAAATAATTGCGACCACAGTCTGTCGCCGAGACGGCAAATTATATCACCTTCTCTTACAATCTCAAAAAGACTGTCCGAATTTTGAATCGTAATGGGCGTACCTCTGGGCATTATTATATAAATGAAAATTGATAAAATCATGAACATAATAATGCCTATTAACACATAGTTTTTTCGATTATGTGGTTTCATTTGCCGTGGGGTTTGATGCTTCGCTGCTTGCGCCGGTTCAGAAACGTTATATTTAGACTGCATAGCAACAGGCCCCACAGTTAAATAATAGAGTTGTTAAACAAAACCCCGCTGCAAGTCTAATTTCCCTACAGAAAGAACCTCGTAAACAATGTCCCTCACAAAATATCCCCCGGGGGCGGGGAGGTTCATTTGCCGTGGGGTTTGATACCTGGTCCAGAAATGTTAAATTTAGATTGCATGGTAACAAACCCCACAGTTAAATAATTTCCTTGCAGATCGAACCTCGTGAGCAATGTAACGCCGCCGCTTGCGTGCTTGCGGTGGGGAGATTCATTTATTTATAGTAACTTTCCATTTTCCATCTATTTTTACAAATTCAAGTTCCTCGATTGAACCATCCTTAAAAGTAGTCTTTACAACGGCAGTATCACCATCGATAGTTTCTTCGGTGCTTGTTATTCCGCCCTTGGCCGTAACCATACCTTTTGCCTTTTCCATGAACATTGTCATCATTTGCGCTGCTTCAGGTGTCATCAATTCACCGACAGTCTTTGCGTCCCCTTTTTCAAGAGCCGTATACAATTGTTTGGCTACATCAGATGGACTCCCGCCCCCTTTGCTGCAACCAATAATCAGCATAAAACCGATTAAGCCAAGCAAAAACGAATACTTCTTCATTTGTTTTCCTCCTGTGTACTTACGAATCAGCGGCTGATGGGAGTCGAACCCACGTCTCCAGCTTGGAAGGCTGGGGTAATAGCCGTTATACGACAGCCGCAGATAAACCTGCCAAATTAATATTTTGAGATGAAGTCAGCTGCAAAAATTGCAATTTCGTAGCTGTCTCGATGCTTCTATAGTTTAACAAAAGGCCGGATATTGTCAAGCCCTAGCCAGTATAATAAATTTCCTACCCGGCCAGGTCCGTCATGGGGCGTTCGGTTCACATTTTTATCATTTTTTATTGTTTTGTATTGATTTATATTGATTGTCGGAGTATGTTGTAAGTATGAAAAGTATGAACACCGCAAACCATGCGCCCCGGCCTTCACTCCCCATGACCAACCGGGTTTTCCGGCTAAAATCCCGGCTGTATAACGAGCGTTTTCTTTCCATAGAACAGGCCCGGATCATCACCGAAACGTACCGCGACAACCCCGGCGAACCGAGGATCGTCCAGCGGGCGCTGGCCCTCAAGGCGGCGCTGGAAACGATCAGCATAGACCTGGACCCGGATGAACTTATCGTAGGGAACCGCAGCCCCGGCGTCCGGGACGGCATTGTGTTCCCCGAAAGCGGCTGTTCCTGGGTGGACGAGGAACTGGAGACCTTGCCCACCCGCCCCCAGGATCCCTTTCAGGTGCGGCCCGCCGATGCCGAAGCCTTCCGCTCCGGCATCAAGCCCTTTTGGGAAGGCCGCTCGCTGGAAGACATTCTCCGCCGGCGGGCCGGAACGCGGATCGACGAGATAGCCCCCGTAGTCAAGATAAACCAAAAGGATCACGCCCAGGGCCATATCTGCCCGGACTGCGCCGGATGGCTGGCCGCGGGGCCGGCGGGTTTTTTGGCGGAGGCCCGCTCAAACATGGCGAAGAACCCCGGCAAGGCGGACTTTTACCGGGCCGTGGCTCTCGTGATGGAAGGCGTGGGGCGTTTTATGATCCGCTATGCGGAACTGGCCGAATCGAAGGCCGGGTCAAAAACTGAATCGAGAGCCGGAGGCGCGGCGCCGGATCCGGAAGCCCAGGAAAATTTTTTGGAAGTAAGCCGGATCTGCCGGGCCCTGGCGGAACGGCCCGCCGGGAGTTTCCGGGAAGCGGTTCAGTCCCTGTGGTTCCTCTTTGTGATCCTCCATCTGGAATCCAACGCCTCTTCGTTTTCGCCGGGCCGCATGGATCAGTGGCTCTACCCCTACTACAAAAAAGACCGTGATTCGGGCCGCCTTGCGGACGAAGAAGCCCTGGAACTGATTGAATGTCTGTGGATCAAATTCAACCAGATCGTGTATATGCGGAACCGGAACAGCGCCCGCTACTTTGCGGGGTTCCCCATCGGCTTTAACATCGCCATCGGCGGCCAGGACGAATCCGGCGGCGATTTTGTCAACGAACTTTCGTTCCTGATTCTGAAAGCCCAGGAACACTTGGGCCTCCCCCAGCCCAATCTTTCCGTGCGGCTCCACGAAAAAACTTCCGATGCCCTGCTCCTCGAAGCGGTACGGGTGGTGGCCCGTGGTTCGGGGATGCCCCAGTTCTTTAA
>JAITHQ010000013.1 GCA_031279925.1 Treponema sp.
CGGCGGTGTTCCGGCACCAATGCCCTCACCGCTTCCCACAGTTCATCGCTTAGTTCCCATGACCTAATCCCGGTCCCTTTTTCTCGTTTCATACTTCCTTTTCGGTCGTTTCTTATTCCCGGATAAGCTCTTAGCATTATCCTGGATGATTAACGTTACATGGTATAGCACCGTAAATAGTCTGCGGGTTCGCAACGGCCAAGTCGAGATCCAAAAAATAAAATGTCTAATCGTTCATTATGCCTAAATCCATCCCGGCCAGTTTACCCCCATGCACTATTACTATGCCGCCATCTTTGGAACCGGGGCCGCCGTCTAGCTGGATCTTCAATATGCCGCTCCCCAAAAACCAGATCTACCCGTTGGCAATATCCCCAAAGCCCTTTACCGGTATGCGCACCGGAAACCACCCCACCCCGGAACTGGTGTCCCGTGATGTAACGGTTATGGCTATGGGTACGGTGTTCCCGGGGGTGACAGAGTGAATCATGGGGCCGGGGACGTTGGTTATTAGGCCTTTTACTCTCCCGGCGGCCAGGGGCTGGTCCCATTCAGCAGTTCGCGTGCCAATACCGGTCAGGTTGAATTCCATATCGCCGTCCACAATGTGAATGAATTCCTGGGTGGTGTTCCCTGTAGCGCCTTCCCAGCCGCTTACCGTGAATGTCGCGGTGGTGTCAATCGCAACGCCGGTATTGGCGGCTTTTCCGATGCCAAACCAGGGAAACACATTACGCTCAATTCTGGTCGTTCCGTAGGTTCCGTTGGCAGTGGCCAGCTCAGTTAGGAACGCGCTGTCAGCGGCGGCTTCAACATCCGCCGTAAGTGCGGCCAGTTTGAAGATAATTTGGGTGGTTTCAGGATCGATTACGGCGGCATCACCGCTTGCGCCGTATTCACGGGCAAAATCACCCCGGGGGCAAGAAGGGTGGATTCACCGGTCTGGGTATTCCGTACGTCTGCAAGCATGATTGCTTTCTGCCTATCGCCGTCATTGTCGTATATCCCGGTCGGCACGGTAATACTGGGTGTTGGGGTGGTCAAGAGCGCCTGTAGAGGTATCGACAAAGATAACTTCAAGGTAATTAAAGTACTTTTCGATTATGAAAAACCCACATTAATAGACAGCCATTAATTATAAGGTAAAAACTAAATGCGATAGAAAAAGATATAGCATTATTTGAAAGGATGTGATATGATCAATAAATATGAAAAATTGTTTTTCCGGAAAGATACTGTTTACGTTGATTGCGCTTTCGGGCCTTTTTCCCCTTTACGGCGAGGACCGCCGTTCCAGCCCCATAGCCGTAAACCTGATTGTTGACGGATCTTCGGCGCTTGGCGGCGTTATGGACGCGGTTTCCGCCTGGGTTTCCGGCTCTGTTCTGGACCGGATTTTACAGGATGGGGACAGGGTTACCGTTTGGATCGCCGGAGGGGAAGCCAAAATAGCCTATTCCGATACCATTACCGGCAGTGGCGGAAAAGATACCATCAAAAAAGCCTTAACAACGATTCCCGCACAGGGAGATACGGCGGACTTTGCAGGAGCGCTGCGGGACGCGGCTTCCCGGAATTCAGGCGGCGGCATTACCTACACCCTGCTTATCAGCGCTTCAACCGCGGCGCTCTCTCCTACTCTGCTTGGCGCCAATGCCTCTTTGGTAAGATTCTCCCGTGTCGAGGAATTTCGGGGCTGGCGGGCCATGGTTATCGCCTTGAATATTGACTCAAAAGTCCGCAGGGCGGCAAACGCCTGGCTGACGGAAAGCTCCTGATTACGCACGAATGTTCGAAAAACTGTTTGCTTTTTTGGAACGGCATCAATCATTTATCCTTACCACCCACGACCCGGCGGATGCGGACGGCCTTGGCGCAGAAATAGTATTTGCCTGTGTACTACAGCGGATGGGAAAACAATTCCGCATTATCAACGCAGGCCCCATACCGGAGACATTCGAGTTTATGGATCCTGCCCGTATTGTCGAGCAATGGGACGAGGCAAAGCACGGCGCGCTGCCGGAACGCTCGGCCCTTGTTATGCTGGATACCGCCGATGAATATCTGATTGGCGGCATAAAGGGCATTACCGGCAGGGTTAAAGAAGTTTTTGTTATTGATCACCACGAGCCAAATCCCCACGCCGTGCTGCCGGGCATTATCGACCGAGCCGCATCAACCTGTGAACTTTTGGTGGAAATCGCCGAAGCGGCGGGCGCTGAGTTAAACGAAGAATGTGCCAGCGCAGCCTATGCCGGCATTGTGTACGATACGGGCTTCTTTGCCTATTCAAAAACAAGCATACGGACTTTTCGGGCCGCCCTTAAGCTGGTTAGCCTGGGGGTTGCCCCCTACCGCATCTATCAGGAACTCAACGAAAACGCTTCCATAGCGGCCTTGCTCTTACAGAAAAAAGCCCTTTCCGGTATGACGATACATAATTACGGCAAGGTGGCGGCGCAGGTTCTGCGCAAGGAAGACCTGGAAGCCACAGGCGCACGGTTTGAAGACGCCGAAACTTTTGTTAATGTCCCCCTTAAAGCGCGGGAGATTGCCGTTTCTGTTCTGGTAAAGGAAATGCCGGATGGAAATGTCCGCTGCTCCCTTCGTTCCAAGGGCTGGGTAAACGTCTCGCAGATTGCCCGGGACTTTGGCGGGGGCGGCCATGTCAGCGCCGCCGGTTTCAGAAGCAGCCTGGGCGTTGAGGAAACCCTTAAACAGGTTCTGACAAAAACAGCGGAGTATGTAAACAGAGCATGAACCGGAAACTATTGCCCCTTACTATTGGCGTATTTCTTGTCTGTGCAGCCGGCATAGCCGTTCTTGCGGCAAGGCCGTCCGGCGGTCAAAAAACACAGGAACAGCGCCGTACCCGCGTCATTATTCCCCGTGAAATAAACGGTTCTACGCAGGATTTGGCGGACGCTGAACGGGTGGCGTATGAAGACAGCGTTACCATAAAGGCCGCCCTGAACGACGGCGAAATTGCCGTCTCTGTGCTAAACTACGATTTTGACGGGGATTCTATGGAAGAACAGGTTGTGGCTTACCGCAACCTCCTTGAAAGCGAAGGCCCTGTTTACATCAGCTACATCGGTTTTGAAGGGCGAAGCAGCGCTTACCACCGCTTCTGGAACGCGCAAACTGCGGCAAACCGGCCAGGGACTGTTTCCCTATACACCCAGGACCTGGCAGGCGACCGGAATCCCTGCATCCTTGTTACCGGCATGAACGGGCAGGGCGAGCATACCATGACGATTTTTCGCCGATCCCAGGCGGAGCAGGGCCAGCCATTTACCAAAATCGCGGAAATACGAATAGAAGGCTCCATTACCGTTCAGGAGACCGAACGCTCACTGGCCTACCAGCAGGGAATAGCAAACGGCCAGCCGTATACCATTGCCGCCTATGGGCATGATTATACATCCGGCAATATTCTGGACCAAATGGAAATTACCTATACCTTTAACCAGATTAAGGGCCTGTACGAGCAAAGCAGGATTACCCGCGTACCTGGTTCCCAGATTGAACAGCGCCGGCTAAAGGAGCTATTGAGCGGAAAGCCGGGTGTCTTTGAAAATTTTATTAACGATCTGTGGTATTATGTAAGCCCCTGGGGAACGCTGGATAAAAGTCAGTACATTTATTTTGATCCGGTAAACCGGGAAATTATCTTTTTTGGCGATGAAACCCAGCAGGTATTCAACTGGCAGTATTCCAACACCACCCGCTATGGATTATATATTTCCAGCCAAAATATCTCGGTTTCCACCCTAAGGCGTTTTTTGGATATTGAACTGGAATCGCTTGACAGTATACGCATGAGGGTATCTGAAGACGTAAGGCTAAAAATAGATGTTAACGCATCATGGGATGGCTCCTACCGCCGGGCGGGAACCACAGCCAAAGGAGCGGCGGTAGAAACGCCGATTAGGTCTTATATAGACGCGATGTATGACAGTTCCCTGGGCAGGCTGCGCTTTTACGGTAATGGGGTATACGAACTAAGTTCCGGCGGGGCAACCACGCAGGGGCGGTATGTGTTTTTCCGGGCAAACAACCGGGAACTGCTGGAACTCCGCCCGGAACCGGAAACCAGACCAGGAGAGGCCAAAGCGGAACAGTCTGTCAGGCTGGTTTACCAGATTGAGCCGCAGGCGGCCAGGAAGACCGAAACTGGCGATGCCGCTTCCGTTCCCGTTAATGTAACGCTCTCCCGCGTCCGCCTGGGCGCAATGGGCATTCAGGACCTGCACGAAGGCCAGATTACACTTACGCTTACCCTTTAGAGCCTGTTCAAATTGTAGATTTTTGCGGTCAATAGACCGTAAAAATCCCGATTTTCGGGCTCTTAGCGTCAGGCCGTTTTCCGTCAATGCCTTAGAGCCTGTTCAAATTGTGGATTTTTGCGGTCAATAGACCGTAAAAATCCCGATTTTCGGGCTCTTTTTGAGCCTGCAAGGTAGAATTTTGGCGTTTGCAACGCCAAAATTCCCGATTTTGAACAGGCTCT
>JAITHQ010000090.1 GCA_031279925.1 Treponema sp.
GGGAGTTCCGCACGAGAAAAAATTTCCTCCAGGGCGCGTCCTACCCCCGGCGTGTCGGAAGCCACTTTAAGCATTACGGCGTTTCCCGCCAGGAGCGCCATGAGCGCCTCGGAAAAGGGAATGGCAAAGGGGTAGTTCCAGGGGGAAATAATCCCAACCACTCCATAGGGATGATAAACCAGGCGGCTTTTTTTGTTAAACATGAGGAGGCTTCCCCCCCGCACAGGCCGCGAAGACAGCAGCGCCTTGCCCCTGCGGATATAGTCATCGATGGCCATAAACGCCGGAACCAGCTCCGCCGCCAGGGCGTCTATGGGGAGTTTGCCGTTGTCATGATGTATTACGGCGGTAAGTTCATCGATACGCCCCGCCATAAAGCGCCCCGCCTTTTTCAGCCGTTTTGCCCGCTGAGTATACGGCATAGCCGCCCACAGTTCCTGGGCATTCCGCGCCGCCTGCACCAGTCCGGCCAAATCCGCCGTCTGCCTCTGATCGTTTGCCATTATTCTCTCTCCTGTGATATTTACCGGTATTTGTTCATTATAACTGTAAAACAAAGCAATAAGCAACAAACCGCTCGACAACTCAACAATTCAAAGTATCAAGAAAAAGTCCACGGATTAGCACAGATTCTCACCGATTAGCTGTCCAGAATTTCTAAAATCAGTGTTAGTTCGTTTATATCTAAAGACTTTTTTAGACGATTTATTCGTGCGGAGGATTTAATACTCCGGCCTTTAGAGCGTTATAAAGAGTATTAAACCCGATTGCAATACCTTGTAAGAACAACAACCCCGTCCCTAAAGGCTAAACTTGACCCACAGAATATTTTGATGTAAGAATATATCTCAACACTGAATAAAGGCCCTACAGGGTGGGGGCGGCGGCAGGCTAAAAACATCTGGAATTAAGCACAGGAGCATACCAGCACATAACGGCAGCCCGAAGGACTGAACTTAGCTGGAGTAAAAGCCGCCCGGCGGGATAAAGATAACTTAAAAGCGCATAATTCGCTTATCTGCCATTGTTTTGACAGTAAGATAGAGCCGGGCGGGGGATGCCAGGCGGATTCTACGGCGCACATACGGCAGCCTAAAGACTGCCTACCGGTTTTGGCATACAGTGGCCATTACTGGTGCTACGCCGTGCTGATTTGAGTCATCTACGCCCCTTGACGGGGCGCTGATGTTGGGGCGGCGCACATACGGCGGCCTAAAGGCTGCCTGCCATCTTTGGCATACAGTGGCGTTTAGCGGTGCTACGCCGTGCCGACTTGAGTCATCCACGCCCCTTGACGAGGCGCGGGTGTTGGGGCGGCGCACATACGGCGGCCTAAAGACCGCCTACCATTGTTGGCATACAGTGGCCATTACTGGTGCTACGCCGTGCTGATTTGGGTCATCTACGCCCCTTGATGGGGCGCGGGTATTGGGCGGCTGGAGGGGGGCCAGACTTTCAGTGGCTGTATGCGTCCACCGGTCTGGAAAGCGGCCCCTTCTTAATGCCCGCCGCTTGCTAAAGTTCCACGTACTGTATCCGCTGCCGCAGACCGTCAACGGTTATGTCATACACTACGGTCCCGCCTGCCTGGCTGGATTTTTCGCAGCGGACTTCTTTTCCCTGGCAAAACTGCCGCACGTCAGCGTCAATGTCGCCGGTTTCTATTTCCTGAATATCCACATCCCTCATTCTGTTGTTGTCACAGGAGTTAAAAATTTCCCGGATACGTTCATATTTTTTCATGACAGTTCCCCCCTTGCGGTTACAAATTGATATTTTCGATAAAATGCCTGGCAAAATACCTGTCGCTGGTTAGGCTGAATTCTTTGGACTGTTTTATAATTTCGCAAAGGGCTTCTTTGCCGTCATTCCTTAACAGGTACTTTACTGCGCCGCCCAGCGCGCTGTTCCCTACAAACGAAACTTTCGGCAGCAGCGCTTTGGGTATAAGGCCGATCCCGGCGGCACTTTCCATATTCAGGCTGAAACCGAATCCCCCGGCAATATACAAACATTGAATGTCATCATAGCCAATGCCCGCATGGTTAAGCAGCGCGTCAAGGCCGGAACGGATTGCACTTTTTGCAAGCTGTAATTCGCGTACATCTTTCTGGCAGAACACAATGTCCCGCCCGTCAGGGGCCTTTGCAAGTACGATTCCCTCTTCGGCAACTGTTTCGCTGAACCTGCCCGATGGCAGAATAGAGCCCTGTTTAAGGCCCTGGTATACAATGTCCACTACGCCGGAACCGCAAATGCCCACAGGGGGCCTGGCCGCAATGGTTTCCGGCTCAAAACCGCCGTTACGGAATTGCACCCGCGAAATCGCTCCGGGAACGCTGCCTGTTCCCCAGAGTATTGTGGCCCCCTCGAAGGCCGGCCCGGCGGCGGTGGCCGTGCAAAGCATGGCGCCCTGCCAGGCCAGGGCCATTTCCCCGTTGGTTCCAATGTCCAGTAACACTGCCGCCTTACCGCGCCGGTGCATCTCCGTAAAAAAAATTCCCGCGGTAATATCCGCGCCTACATAGCTTGCAATTCCCGGCAGTATTATCACCTGGCAGGACAGGTCCCTTTCAAAAATTTCCCGGTAGTCCATACAGGCCATGTCCAGCGTTACCGGGGTAAAGGGGGCCTTTCCCAGGCCCTGGCAGCTTAAACCCAGCAAAAGGTGCAGCATAACCGTATTGCCAACAAGGGCTATTTGATGAATGTCCCGGAACGCCAGGCCGGCCTGATCGCAGAGGGCGCTTATTCCTTCTTCGATTTGTCCGCGTATGCATTTACTAAGCAGGGAAAGGCCGCCGCTGTTGGCCTGCTCTATACGGGAAACAACATCGCCGCCGTATTCCCGCTGCCTGTTTACCGCAGAATAATGCCCGGCGATTTTAGCGTTCCGCATATCAAGCAGAACAAAGCCCAGGGTGGTGGTGCCTATGTCAACGGCAACTGTATAACCGGTTCCGGGTATGGCCTGTACCGGCGGATGCAAAGGCGCTTCGGCGGCTTCTTCCGGCGGCGTTTCCCCGTCACCGTTAAGCATAAAAGTGTTAATCGAGGCAAAAAGGTCTTCGCCGGTTTCGGGAATTTCAACGGTAACGCTGCCGGCAGGGAATGTGGCGCAGGCAAGACGCCAGCCGCTGTCCAACTGCTGCGGTGAAAAAAAGGCGCGGTCCGCCTCACCGGCCTCTGGCGCGCCGGCACTTACCCTAACGGCGCATTTGCCGCAGCTTCCACGCCCGCCGCAGGGGGCGGGCAGGTAAACCCCGGCGGACCGCAAAGCTCCAAGCAGGCTTGTTTCGCTGTCAGCGCTTATGGTCCTCCGCTGCTTTCCGGCGGAAATCGCCGTTATTTCAAATTTCATGCCGGTGTTTCCAAGGCTTACTCAACCTTAAACCGTGCAATTCCAGCGCTTAATGTACTGATGTTTTGTTTGTTCTCTCTACCCATTGCTATTACCCTGGTAACGGTACTGTCAATTTGGTCCGCGCTCTGGGTCATTTCATCCATGCCTTCCGCCACTTCGCCGGTAATGCGCTTAAGGCCGCCGCTTTGCTTTAAAGCCTCATTACCTTCCGCAGCCATTTCCGCGGAGGCGCTCTGCACCAGTTCGGTAACGGAATTAAGCTGAGTTATGGCTTCCAGAATATGCCGGCTGCCAATTTCCTGTTCCTCCATGGCGTTGCGTATCTGGGTTTCCTGGTTCGATACGGTTTTTACTTCCTGCTCGATTGTTTCAAAACGATCCAGAACCACACCGGTTGATTTGGTAATGGTATCGATCGAAGCCTTTATCTTTTTAAGCACTATACTGATAGTCTTGGACTGCTCACCGGAATTTTCCGCCAGCTTGCGTATTTCATCGGCTACCACGGCAAAGCCTTTTCCCGATTCCCCGGCATGGGCCGCCTCAATTGCGGCGTTCATCGAAAGCAGGTTTGTTTGACTGGCAATGTTCTGCATTACCGAGTTAATCTGCAAAAGGCCCTCCGATTCCTGGGCTATTTCCTGAATATCCGCGGAAACTTTTTGCAGATCGGCCCTGCCGGTTTCGGAAGACTCCGCAAGGGAACTGATGTTCGTCGTGTTTCGTATCAGGGTTTCGGTAACTGAATGAACATTGGCCAGCATTTCTTCAATTGCCGATGATGACTGCGCAACGCTGTCCGCCTGAATCGCAATATGGTTGTTCAATTTTTCAAGCCCCTTTATGATCCGGTCCATGGAAGAAGACGCGCTGCTTACATCGTCGGCCTGGGTTAAAATTTTGCCCCTCATGTTTTGGATATTGGCGTTGATATTATCTATGGCTGCGGAAGCCCCGGACATGTTGGCGCTTAGTTCATCGCCGGTATCCGAAAGGGCAAAAGTTTTTTGCTTAATATCCTTGAGCAGTTCAAGCATTTTTTCAAAAGTCATGTTAAAAAAGTTTGCCAGGGTTCCAATTTCATCATTCTGATGTATTTCAAGCCGCCGGGTAAGGTCCCAGTCCATGGATATATGATCAAGGGCCGCGACCATTATGTTCAGGGGATTAAGCAGCCTAAAGATAAATATGCCAATAACAATAAATATGACCGCGATTACCACTATCATGGCAAGAAATATTCCGGTCATAATGGTTTGAAGATAGTCGCCAAGGGTAAGGGGAAGGACCGCTGTAACATACCAGCCCAGGGCCGGAACTGTACCTACCGCAACTCCCCCGTCGGGCGTACTAAAGAACCGCGCATCATTTGGGGAAAGCTGCCGCATTGTATCCAAAATTTTACTTCCGGTTCCGCCAAGTTTTTTATCAATGGTTGTTTTAGAGGCAACAAGGCTGGTATCCTTTGCCCCTGTTATCTCGCCTGAAGCGTTAAAAAAATAAAGTTCCGCACGGTCCGAATATTTTTTGTATATTGAATCGATAAAGGCGGAAAGATCGATGCCGGTTCCCAGTATGCCAATGGGCCTGCGGTTTTCAAAGACCGGGGCGTTGATCCAAAGGTTTGTTTTTTTAAGCTGATCGTTGTAGTTGATGTTAAAGTTGTATTTTTCGGTTTCGTTAAGCGTCATAAGATACCAGTAGGAACCTGGATCGGCGGGATCAACCGTGTAGGCATAAGTGTCGTCTGAATAAAATTTTTTATCCTTGTCGTTTACCCAAAAAACCGAATTTGCCGCAAAGGCCCGGCGGTATCCGGCAATTTCCGCAAAGGCTTCGGCCTCAAGCTGGGGGTCTTCGGGATTCATAAAGTACCGTTTGATCAGGGGCGAATCGGCCATTTTAAGGGCAATGGCTATCTCGCCGTTCACCGAGGCTTCCAACTGTATCCGCTGAATTTCCACTGTTTGGCGCAGCTCTTTGCCTGTGTTGGAACGGACAATTTGGCGCATGGAAAGAATAAAAGCGATGCTTCCCCCGGCAAAAATCACCAGAAAAAAACTTACAGAAAAAACAAGAAATTTGCGTTTTATCGAGGCACTGGCCGCGGTTTTGTTGATTTCTTCCATAAAAATAACCTCAATCTCCTTTGATATAAAATACTACCATAAAAGAAGGATTGTGATCGAGATACCTTTCCTGGGGGGCCGGACTGAAGCCCGCGGCAGGCGCCCTCCCGGTATATTATGTCAATCCCGCTTCCCATCCTGTTTCGCCGGTTTAACCGGTAGTTCCCTACAGGGCGGGGCTGTTGATTAAGATTTTAGACCAAAACCCTTATCGTTTTCAGTTTTTTTCTGTATAAGCAATAATTCGTCTGCCTGTTTAATCAAATAATCCTGTAATAATTCGTCTAATTCAAAAAAAACACCCGACAGATGCTCCAGCTTTACCTCTGTCATTGATGTTGTGAACATTTCCCCCTTTCCTGTTTTTAACCATTCTTTATTGACTTTATAAATCACTGAAATCAGATGGATAATACGCTCGTTTATATCACGTTTGCCTACTTCTATATCCGCAAAATACCCCTGGGAAACGAATACCCCCTTGGCGAACGCCCGCTGAGAAAGTTTCAATGCCGCTCGAATCGCCTTTATACGTTCAGGAATTGAAGACGCCTTCATAATCCCTATAACCTCTTTTGTCATCTTAACCGGTTTTTAGGGGAAAAGGCAAGCATACTGGGCGATTTTTTTATAAATTTTTGGCGTTATCCATTGACTTGCACATTAATTAGTCATATAATAACTTTACTGCTATCATATTGGAGATGATATGTATAATAAAGTAGACAAATTTATCATTTTTAGTAAGAAATTCGCCAGGCTGAACGATAAAGGGCAGGACACGCTGGTCAAAGTAGCGTATGAATTACTGAAAACACATCAAGGCGCAAAAAATGCGTCTATCGCCCTTATATCTGACGATGAGGCAAATACGCCCGATGGTTTCAATAACAATGAAACGAACACGATTTGCTGATTACCACTTGTCTTGCGGTAGTGGATTAGTATGAATAAACGATTAAATATGTTAAAACTTGCTGCTCTTGTAATTTTCACCGCTTCTATGCTGGAATCCTGTGCAAGTTTACACGCCTATGGCATTGTATTGACAACCGGGTATGATGGAAACGCGGTTATAGAAAATGAGAAAAATGTGGCGCTGTATCTGGAAAATGCTATTCAAAATTACGGCGATTATGCGCTGCGGGCGTTTGACAGAAAGGCAATATCGCATAAAATACAAAAAACAGAAAGCACTACACACAGTTTTTATGTACTTTACACAGCTTACGAAACTTATCATACCTTAAGTTTTTCCGCTACCGGCAAATGGGCTACATCTCAAGGCGCATGGGCAATGGATACCGGGACTGACATTGCGTCTTATGTTGATTATTTAAATGGAAACAATCTATGGGAAGTTAGGGAGATTGTAACGAATAATGGCATCAACACGTTATTGACAATCGGGAATGTTCTGACAAAGATACAAAACAATACAACCTATTACTATCGTGCAAGTATAAACAGAAATGATAATTATGATAATTGTAATACAGCCTTATGGGAAACGCTTGTTGAGCATGAATGACTGTAGACCATCCAAAAAACCGGTGGACCCTATACAGCCGGAACGTTATGCGAAATATCCACAAAAATTTATGAAACGTCGGCATCCGGGCTGCCGAAAAAGGATGGCCCAATGAAAAAAGCGTTTTTCATAATAATATGTGTGTGTTTTTTGTGTATATATACATTTGGAGAGGATATTGAACAGACAAATAAGGCTCAAAACCCTATTGTATCTTTATCCATGCTGTTTCACAATATCGGCTGGAACGCATTACATTCCATAACATACAATTACGGCTTAAACTTTATTGGGGCAGGGCTTGAAACATGGGCTTTTATTGAAACGGGGCTTGATTGGAAATGGCGGAATACCGCATATAAAAATAATTGGCTTTCCCAATGCGGAATTCCTGGCTTATATACCGGCTATGCTGTTCCTGGTCTTGCGCCGATAGCAGCATATATAACAGGACGTATAATAAAAGATGAACGATTGCAAATTACCGGCCTGGCATTGGCACAGGCACTTATTTTAACACTTGGCATACAGTCGGTTCTGAAAATGAGTACCGGAAGGGCTTTACCGGGAATAGTAAATGAACTTGATCATACAAGAAGCCAGAGGACAGATAATTTCAGTGATGAGTTTAACTGGTTCAATATGAATTTTATAGGCGGCTGGCCGAGCAGTCATACGGCAAACGCATTTGCGGCGGCGGCAGTTATTGCTGAAATTTATTATAAGAATATTCCGTTAAAAATAGGTGTATATACCTATGCAGTACTTATGGGATTGGGAAAATCGGTAAGTGTACATTGGGCATCAGAGGTTATTGCCGGAGCGTTAATAGGGTATGCGATAGGAAAAACAGTTGGTATTAGTTTTCGCAGATTGACTGGCAGCGATCTCCGGGAAAGCAGACTGTCATTGCAAATTGCACCTAATGGCATTTTTATTCGTGCGGAGGGTTTAATACCCCGCCCTTTAGGGCGTTATAAAGGGTAATGTGGCCGATTGAACATTTGATGACGGGAATAAGTATGTTGCTCCGCCCTAAGAGCCTGTTCAAATTGTGGATTTTTGCGGTCAATAGACCGTAAAAATCCCGATTTTCGGGCTCTTTTTGAGCCTGCAAGGTAGAATTTTGAACAGACTCTAAACCCCCAGCCATTCCTGCAGGTAACGATCCCGGTCGGAACAAAAATGGGGATTCCTTACCTGCAAAGCGGTATCGCCCATTATATCCAGGATCATTCCAAGCACCACTTGGGCGGTATCAATATAAACATGATGAGGATCCGCAATGGAAAAATCAAGAGTGTGTATTCTTCCGGCAGTCCCGGAAAAACCAAGCTGCACGCTGGGCAGCAGAAAAGAGATGTCACCTATGTCCCCGGAAGCGCCGGACTTCCGGTCCCTGGCGATTAAGCGTTCTCCGCAGATGGGCAGCATGTTCCGCAAGGCTGCGGCGCAGAGTTCGGCGGATTGTTTGAGGGGTAAATAACCGGCGCCGGTTTCAATGTCACAGTCCAGTCCCAATGCGGCGGCGCAGTTTTTCGCGCAGCGGTCAAATTTTTCCGTTGCGGTGAAAAGCCATTCCGTTTGACCGGCTCGGACATAGGTTTCCAGCGCCGCCAGTTCAGGGATAACGTTCATGGACATGGGGCCTCCTGAGAATACCGGGTGGATGTGGACCCCCGCTTCACAGGGGAACTGTTCCTGCAGCAGGGCCAGGGCGTTCATGGTCAATACCGCGCCGTGAAAAGCGTTTCGGCCCAGATGGGGAGCGGCGCCGGAATGGGCGGCCATACCCCGGAAGATCGCTTTTTTGGTTCTGAAGCCCGCAAGGCTTGTATTGACATCAAAGGCGTAATCCGCATCTCCCGATGCGTGAATCTGGATAACGCAGTCAATATCGTCAAAAACGCCATCCAGGATCATGTTCTGTTTTCCCGACGGACAACGGATTTTACCCTCCCGGATAAGAGCCTTACGATACTCAAGATCGATAAATTCCTCAGCCGGCGCGGCGATAAAGCTGACCCGCCCGTGCCGCCTATCGCAAAAGCCCGCTTCTTTAAGAATCCCCATTACCCCCAGCATCACCGCGGCCTGTATGGAGTGGCCGCAGGAATGGACCGTCCGGTCCCCCACCAGAACCGCATCTATATCCGCCATAAGGGCAATATGGTAGCCCGCGCTGCCCAGGGTAGCTTTGATCCCGGTAAGGGCCACGCCCCGGGTATGGGGAATTTCCAGCCGGGCCAATTCCCCGGCGATTATTTCCCCGGTCCGCTCTTCCCTGAACCCTAGTTCGGGACAGGAAAAAAGAGACTCCCCCAAAGCAACAATGTTCCCGGCCCGTTTTTCAAGGAGGGCAAAAGCCCTTTGTTTCCACTGTTCCAAACTCATCCTGCCATTATACCTTATTCCCGTCTTCGTACTACAGCCTATACAGCCTCGTATATAATTCGTTATACGCCATGCCCCCTAAACTGGTTGGAATATATTTAATAAAGACTATAAAATAAATGGAAGAGGAAGTGCTTGACAATAATGGAATATACTGGTTAAATGGTTAGAAAGAGTAAATTATATAAAAATTATGGGGTGCGCCTTCGGCGCGGGTTTTTATATAATTATGGGAACGGACATTTTATGATAAATTATGAGGAAGGCAAAATTTTTTGTCCCCCAGGGTTTATTGTGGCAGGCGGCGTCCATGCCGCCTGAAATGTATCCGCTGCGGCCCAAGAGGAAGAAGAGGAAGGGCTTTTTCTGGAGAGGCGGAGAGCGGGCTGCGCCCGCCCACCGCCCTGCAACGCCTCGCAAAAGGATTGACTTAGCGGATGGCGTGGTGTATACGGTATAAAAAATTACTGGAGGATTGGATGAAACGTTTAATGGTCGCACTGATTTTTTGGGGGGTTGGGGTAACCGCATTTGCTCAAACGGCTGAAAGAGGACGCGGATTCTATATTGATGCGGGAATAGGATATGGCGGCATCATTTATTCAGATGAATCTAATACTATGGTAAAGAATATACAGGATGACGGATTTAACCGGATAACTCTTGCGGTAGATGGTATCGGCTGGGCTGCATTACAAAACCTGTATGCGGTTGGGTCATTTACCGGTTTTGCCGATAGATTTTTTAAATCCTCTGACTATAAACAATTGAATACCGGTTTGTACGGGCTGGGTATAAAATGGTATCCGTTCTTTTCTGGAAAATATCTGCAGTTTGGAGCAGATATTGGACTTGCAAGCACGGGTTTAGTAACATACCTAAACAGTTCTACGGATACGGTAATAAGCGATCCGGGTTTCGGCATGAAAATATCAGCCGCATACGATTTTGATTCTACCATGACCGGCCCGGCTTTACTGCTTGGCGGAGATGCTTTATTATGTTTTATCGAGGGTGAAAACAGAACCTGTTTTTCACTATTTGCAAAATTTGTATTTAAATAAACGAAGGAGTTTTGTATGGGAAAAATTATCATAATCGGTTTTGTTGTATTGCTTTTTATCGGAATTGGTTTCGTAAGCTGTCTTAACTTTGGAAAAATAAAAGGCAATGGCGATATAAAAACAACCCGAAGAAGCATTTTGGATTTTAATAGCATTGTCATAAACGGCAGTGCCGTGGTAAGAGTGCATAGAGGTCAAACTAATGAACTCTCACTTACAATAGACAGTAATCTTGAAAAATATATTTCTTCAGAAGTAAAAGATACTATCCTTGCCATAGAAACAAGAAATTGTCTTGGGGTAAAGTCTACAGAATTTGTTATAGATGTTTACACAAATAATATAAATAACTACACCATAAATGGAAACGGCAGTCTCATTATACTGGATGGTATATTTGAAAACGGTAAAAGTGTAAAAGTAATAATAAACGGTTCCGGGACTTTTGACGGCGGAGGGTTTAGACCTGAAACTGCGGAATTAATAATAAATGGTTCCGGTAAAATACGGATGGGGTCAACACAGGCGCTTGATATAAAAATAAACGGCTCCGGTCAATTACTCTATTATGGAGACCCTGTTCTAAAAACAAAAATATCAGGCGCTGGAAGTATCAAGCAGGAATAAAAGGCGGGTGTGGAACTTCCCCCTCCCTGGGTTTGAGACAACATAGGTTAGGTTTAGGACAACGGAGGCTGGGTTTAGGACAACC
>JAITHQ010000105.1 GCA_031279925.1 Treponema sp.
ATTCATCTCTCCCGGCTGTTCGGCGCGGGGCTGGTGTTCGCCTGCGATCTTTCAGACTGGCGGCTTGGCAAAGCCCTGGACATGGGAGCCTCCGATACCATCAACCCTTCCGCCGAAAACGCGGTAGAAAAACTGCGGCACTTAAACCACGGACGCCGGGCCGATGTGGTAATCATGACCGTACCGGCGGTTACAGCGCTGGAGCAGGCTTTTGCCCTGGCGGAAACCGGCGCGACGATACACATGAACGCCCCGCCGCCGCCGGATCACCGTATGTCATTTAACCCGTCTGATATGTATGACCGGGAACTGGAATTAACGACTAAATATTCGGCGGATCATAATGATATTTACCAGCTTTTCAGGCTGTTCGAGGCAAAGCGGCTGGAACCTCAAAAGGCCATTACCCACCGTTTTGAGCTGGAGGGGATCAGCGAGGCTTTTGCGCTGCTGCTCAAGGGCAACGAATCCCTGAAATCGGTGATATACCCTAATGGAATAAATACCAGCGGATAAGCGGTATCAATAATCGAGGAGGCAAAATGCTTTACGAAGAACTGCGAAAAGAAGTGTACGCGATGAATATGGCATTGTTCACAGAACGCTTAGTGGTGTGGACCGGGGGCAATGTTTCCGGCCTGGTACGCGACGCCGGTCATATTGTCATCAAGCCGTCGGGAGTGCCCTTTGGATCATTGTCGCCTGAAAATATGGTTGTAACCGATATGGAGGGCACGGTGGTGGAAGGAGAACTCGCGCCGTCAGTTGATTTGCCGGTGCATATTTATATTTATAAACACCGGCCTGATGTCCGGGGAATAGCCCATACCCATTCGCCCTATGCCGCCAGTTTTGCGCTGCTGGGACAGAGTATTCCCGCCGCGCTGAGTCCTATCGCCCATTTGCTGGGAGCGGATATTCCCTGTTCCCGTTACGCACAGGCGGCGTATGAGGATACCGGGGCGGCGATTATCGAAACAGCCGGAAAAGACGGGCTTGCGGTACTGGTAAACCGGCACGGGGTGTTTACTATGGGAAAATCCGCCACAGAATCGGTAAAAATAGCCGCCCAGGTGGAAGAGGCGGCGCAGACCATCCACTATGCCATGCTGCGGGGCAAGGTGGAACCCATGAGCAAAGATGAGGTAAAACGCTGTTATGATTTTTATCATGCAAATTATGGGCAAGACAAACGCTGATTCGGGATTTTCAGGGATGGCGCTATGAAAGCAGGAAAACGGGAAGAACATCATGAGCTGCTTACCCGTGTCTCATGGATGTATTACATTGGCGGCATGAGCCAGCAGGAGATTGCCGGTGAACTCTCCCTTTCCAGAATCAAAGTCATACGGCTGCTTCAAAAGGCGCTTGATTTGGGAATTGTGCGCATATCCATAGGAGACGCTCACTATTCTTTATATTCCCTGGAAAAAGCAATAAAGGAAATTACCGGCATTACCTACTGTGTGGTGGTACCTTCTTTGCCTGATTTGGCGGACGCTCTTTCCCGTGGAACCGCCCACTTGTGCAATGATATTATCAGCATGAAAGGCAGGCTGGGTGTCGGCCTTTCCAGATCGATCCGTTATCTGTATAAATATCTTGACCGGCAGAAGTGCAAGGTGGATTCGGTAATATCCATAGGCGGCAGTACCAGTCCCAATCTGGCCCTTACTCATCTTAATAACGGGTTTCAGATTGCTCAGGCATTAGGGGTAGACTACTATACCATCTGGGCGCCGGTTATTGTGGGGGAAGAGGCAGACAGCGGGGTGATAAAGAAAGACAGGTATATTGCCATGGTTTTGGAAATGGCGCAGGATTCCGATTACACCCTGGTGGGTATCGGGAATACCAAGACATCCCAGCTTATTGACATGAAATATATCACCAGGGAAGACTTTAGACGAATTACCGAAAGCCGCGCCGAAGGGGAGATTATGGGCCGGTATTTTTCTATCGAGGGGAAACAGGTTTCTGTTGGAATAGAAGAACGCCTCATTGCAGTACAGTTTCCCATGCAATGTCCGGTTATCGGCATTGCCGGGGGAATGGATAAAGACAAAGCCATTGTGAGCGCCCTGCGTTCCGGCTGGCTGCAGGGTCTTGTTACCGATGAACATACCGCCCATGGAATATTAAAAATACTGCGGGCAGAAACAATGTAAGGGGGAACTATGTTACTCAAACTGACGAATATCAGCGGCACGGTGTATGGACAAAAAATATGAATATACTAATTTTGGACGAAATATGCGATTCCGTAATTCAGCGGCTTGAAGCCATCGCTTCGGTAACGGTCATTCAGCCTCCGAAAGACAGAAATCACGGCATTGAGGAAACGATTGCCCTGCTGACCAGAAATAAAGCGGACATTCTGGTTGTTGACGCCACGCCGGTAACCGCCAGGGTAATGGAAGCCGCTCCATGGATCAAAATGGTGGTATGTACCCGAGGCAATCCGGTTAATGTGGATTCCGCGTATTGTAAAGCGCATGACATCATGCTTACACACACCCCTGGCCGTAACGCAAATGCGGTGGCGGAATTCACCATTGCGATGATGATCAATATGCTGCGCAATATTCCCGCCGCCATGGAGCGGCTTAAAAACCGGGAACTCTGCCTTCCGGGGCGCTGCGAAGATATTGCCCCGCAAAACCGGGACAGAGAGGATATAATCTGGCGCAATGACCGCCTGCCGGTAATTCCCTATTTTGAATTTATGGGCGGTGAAATTTTCCAGAAGCGGCTCGGACTGGCCGGTCTTGGTGTCGTAGGCCGGCTTGTGGCGATAAAAGCCGGCGCGTTAGGAATGGAAGTGATAGCTTACGATCCCTATTTCAAGGGGGCGCTGCCGCCGGGGGTTAGATTAGTTTCATTGGACGATGTTGCATCACAGTCTGATATTATAAGCCTGCACGCAAAGGATACCCCGGAAACCGCGGGAATGATAAACAGCGCGTTTTTGGGCAAGGTAAAGAAGGGGACGTATCTCGTGAATACCGCCCGGGGCAGACTGATAGACCGGGAGGCGCTGCTGCGGGCGCTGGATTCAGGGGTATTGGCCGGGGCTGCTCTGGACGTATACGATTATGAACCGCTTGCGAAAGACGATCCTTTCATTGCTCATCCCGGAATACTCTGTACTCCCCATATTGCGGGCGCTTCAAAGGATGTGATTGTCCAGCACTCATTGATGGCCTTGAAATCGGTGAGCGCTTTTATATCTGGAAGTAACGCTGTACCGTTCCGTTATGGGTGATCTGAGGCACGATGCCAGTCCGTCATAGGCGGCGGCAGGCGCGGCGAACCGAAGGGTTGAAGCACCCTGTCCCCGCAGTCGTCATGTCAAAGTTCTTTGAGGCGGTCTTGCCAGATTTGTTTGAAACCCTGTCCGATTTTTTTGAATTCTTCATGGGTAAAAGTGTCTGTCTTGGCGTTGTTGCACCAGTAACAGGCAAGCGCCAGGTTATCAAAATCATTGTAGCCTTTACTTGAGTTTTTTCGATCAAGTTCAAGACGTCTGCCTCTTTGGGGCAGGCGTTTGTTGATGAGCTTTCCGCTGGCAATGAGCCGCGCTATTTCCGCTTCGGTTATGCCGCAATAACAGCATTTTTGTTCCTGCTGTTCATACCATGCGTAGAATTCCTCGAATGGCAGGGTGATTTTCTCCGCCCGTTTTTTGTTGTAATACACCTGCTTGATTCGTTTTTGCCGTTCTTGCGCTGTTTCGTTAGTTTCTGCTGCCATGAAATCCTCCATTACTTCGGGAATACGCGCCGATGCCAGCGGGCCCTGGGGGCCTTTTTTGTCCCCGTTACAAAACCGCCCGCCGCCAAGGACGGCGGGCGCGGGAATGAGCCTTTGGCAATAAACTGTTATTGCTTACTGAAACTTACTCCACTCAACGTCTGTGTTGCCTTTTTGGATAGTAATGTTTTTAGCTGTAACATCGGGAGTCTCGCTATTAGCCTCACCCTTCCACAGGCCGATAGTAAAACTACCTGTTCCTGCCCATGCGCCGCCGTCTTGCATTTTGGTACCGACTGGTTTTTTCAGTGTAATTTTAGCCGTATCGCTGGAAATAGCGCCTCCACCCCAAGCAGTCATGTTATTCTCACCCGCAGAGATAACGGCTGTCAATTGCCCAGTAACGCCGTTTATTCCGGTAATGGTTAATGTGTTTGGATCATCGCCATCATCACTGTCCGTGGGGCACCCCGCCAGGGAAATTGAGAAAATCGCCGCCGCGAGAATGACGGCGAAACCG
>JAITHQ010000130.1 GCA_031279925.1 Treponema sp.
AGGCCGTGCGGAATATTAAACCTCCGGCACGAATAAACGCCGCATATCTCATACACTTTATAAGGCGCGAAGATGTATGGCGCTTTAGTTAAGAGGAAAATTGAGGACTACAGGGCGGCTCATTAGCAATTTATAATTCAAATAAATGTAGATTTGAGAAACAGACCTTGTATTACCATAACCTGGCAACGACCCGGACAAGCCCCGCAATCTGGCAAAGAGTGTTACCGTGGAGTAATCAGGCCAAAATCCGCAGAGCCATGCGGCAAAGACCGAAAGCTGTATAGCGCATCTTGCGTTTGCGCGGCCTATTGCATAACTTTTCACTTTCTTCTATACTAAGAACGGCTAGACTGCTTTTGCGCCTGTGGCGCAAAGGCTTAATATTGCTCTTATGAACCTTTATATAAACAGGAGTAAATCCCATGAAACGGACTTATCAACCCAGTAAAGTGAAGCGGAACCGCAAATTTGGGTTCCGCGCCCGGATGAAAACACGGGGAGGACGGCTTGTCTTAAAGCGTCGCAGGGCAAAGGGCCGGTTGAAACTTACGGTTTCTGACGAAAAAAAGCCCTATTAGCGGAAGATGCGCCCGGTGGGGACGAAAACGGCTCCCATAAGGGGAGCGCGGGGCTGTTTCCGCTTTCCGGCTGAGGAGCGTCTAAAGAGAAGGAGCGATATTCGGGCGGTTTTTGGCCGGGGAAGGACCTTTGGCTGCCGCGGCGCAAAACTGTTTGTGCTTAAAAACAGCCTGCCCTGCAGCCGGATTTGTTTTACCTTTTCCCGTGGTTTTGGGAATGCGGTAGAGCGGAACCGCGCCCGGCGGCTTGGCCGGGAAGCCTGGCGGCATTTACGTCCGCAGCTTGCGGGCGGTTACGATGTGATTCTGCTGGTATACCCCGAAACGCCGCAAACAGCGGCGGTGAACAAGGCCGCCAGAAAAAGTGGTTTTGCCGTACGGATGGAACAATTGACGTTTTTGTTGTCTAAAGCCGGTTTACTGCAATGAAAAAAATAGCGCTGCAGTGCATCCGGTTTTATCAATATGCCGTCTCTCCCCATTTTCTCCCGGCCTGCAGGTATTACCCAACGTGTTCCGCCTATGCGTTTGAAGCGATAGAGAGATACGGCCTTATGCGGGGTTCCCTGCTGGCGATTAAAAGGATTCTGCGCTGCCATCCATTTCATGCGGGCGGCTACGATCCGGTTCCCTAAGAGCCTGTTCAAATTGTGGTTTTTTGCGGTCAATAGACCACAAAATCCCGATTTTCGTAGGGCTCTTTTGGAGCCTGCAAGGTAGAATTTTGGCGTTTGCAACGCCAAAATTCCAGATTTTGAACAGGCTCTAAGGAAGCACTGATTGCGCCATGTATGGCGAATCCCATCGAGGATGCGGACTAAAGTCCGAAATCAGCGCATCTTGCCCTAAAAAATTGCGGCGTTGTGTTGTGCCGGGAAAAACAGAAAAGGATTAAGAATGGAAAAGAATACATTGTTTGCGGTTGTGCTTTCTATTGTGGTGCTGGTGGGGTTTTATGTGATACAGGGAATATTCTTTCCCCCAAAGCCCGCAGCGCCTGCCCAGACAGCCCAAAATGTCCCTGCGGTGAGCGATGCCCCGCCGCTGGAACAGGCCCCCCCCCAGCAGGGAGCGGCTCTGTCAATGACGCCTAATGTGGAGTCCGGCCAGCATTTAGCGGCGGGCGGGGCTTCCGGCGAATTGCTCGATCCTGGCCCGCAGGCGGAACAGCGCATTGGCATTGAGACAGAACTGGTACAGGTAACGCTTTCCAGCGCCGGCGGGGATATTGTTTCGTGGAAGCTTAAGGAGCATAAGGAACATAGTGAAAAAGATGATTTTGTAGAGATGATTCTTTCCGGCTCTGGCGAAGCCCACGCTTTTACAGTTGCCTTTGGCGGCCTTAACGCCCAGCCGGTTTCATCGTTTTTTTACGTGAACCGTCTTTCGGATTATTCAGTTGAGTTTTACCGGGACTTTACGCTTCCGCCGGGGCAGTCGGTTGCGCCTAACGGTGGCGCCCCTGCCCGCTTCCGGCTGACCAAGCGCTACGATTTTAAGCCCCGCGATTACATGTTCGAACTTACGGTTACCATGGACGGCGGCTATTCGGTTCCCGGTTTTAATTTTGGCGGCAGCGCCTATACCCTTTCTTTTGGCCCGCAGATTGGCCCCCGTTTCGAGAAACTGGACAACCGCTACGATTACCGGCAATACGTTACCTACGCCAACGGCAAGCGAAAAATGGAAAAGGCTAACGATGCGCTTATCAGTTCCCGTCCTTCGTGGGTGGCGATCAACGGCAAATACTTTTCCCTTATCGCCGTGCCGCTGCTTGCCCAGTACGACATTAGTTTTTCAGACAGGCCGGAAGCGGGTATTCCTTCGGCGTCCCGCCTTAGTATTATCCGCCCGGCGCTGAACACGCCGCGGGCGGAAGACATGTACCGTTTCTACCTTGGCCCCAAAAATCAGGATGTGCTTGCCGCATACAATACCGGGAATAACAGTTTTGGTCTTAAAGACATGCAGCTTGTCGAGGTTGCCAATACACGGGGTTTTTTAAGCCCGCTGGAAAAGGCGCTTAAATGGCTCTTGCTTGTTTGCTATAAATTAATTCCCAATTACGGTGTGGCGATTATCCTGCTTACCCTGCTGGTAAAAATTATTTTCTTTCCCCTTACCAAAAAAGGTTCCGAAGCAACCTTGCGGATGCAGGCCCTTGCGCCCAGGATTAAGGAATTACAGCAAAAATACAAGGACAATCCCCAGAAAATGAACGCCGAAATGGCGGAGTTTTACAAAAAGGAAGGCTATAATCCGCTTTCCGGCTGCCTTCCCATGCTGCTGCAAATCCCCATTTTCTTTGCCATGTATAATCTGTTTAATAATCATTTTGATCTGCGGGGGGCCAGTTTTATTCCCGGCTGGATTCCCGATCT
>JAITHQ010000119.1 GCA_031279925.1 Treponema sp.
AAACGGACGTTTTACAACCGTTGGATAACGGACAAAGAGATAAGCGGGGAGAACGCGAAACACCGTGCGGACTGCGGGAGAGCGCGGTGGAAGATAGAAAACGAGCATAACAACGTGCTGCAGAACCATGGGTACAATCTGGAACATAACGTTGGACACGGACCGGCACACGCGAGTGAGAACTTTTGTGTATTGAACCTGCCAGCTTTTTTATTTCACACGGTATTGTACCTGGGGGACGAGGTATACCGCAGGTCGCGGGAGCGTTCCGGTCGGCGAGATACGTTTTACAACGCCCTGCGGTATACGTTCAGCCGTTTTCTCCACCAAGGCTGGTCTGCCTTTATTGTCTTTATCTGGGGAGATGAGCCTGACGGCTGATACTTTGAATTGCTGCGGCCCTCTGTGCTCGCTTGCCTCAACTTATCATACATGTTATCTTTTTGGGTATCGTTACTTTATGAGCCAGTTTCAAAACCCCGGTTGGATTTTTCAACCGGCTCGTCAATGAGGAGAAAATATGTCCGCAAAAAAATTGCTTAAGCGTGGGCTGCCCCATTTGGTTCTTGCGGCGGGTATAATCGCCGCCGCGATTGTTTTCCAGAGCGCAGGTCTGGGCCAGAAAAAGGCAATTGTCCCGGCGGGGGAGACAGTTGAACCCAGCGCCATGCCAGGCGGTTCTAAGGTATATTTTTCGGGCGACATTAGCGCAAAAGGACTGCTGGCGGTGTACAAGGCGCTGGGTCTTCCGGTTTCGGGCAAGACGGCGATTAAGCTGCATATGGGCGAGCCGGGCAATCAAAACTACATCAGGCCGGAACTGCTGCGAGAACTGGCAAGCGAAACCGGCGCGAGTTTTGCCGACAGTAACACCTATTACGGCGGGGCGAGGGGAACTGTGGCGGGGCATTTGCAGGCGGCAAAGGATCACGGTTTTACCTATGCGCCGGTGGACATTCTTGATGCTGACGGCGCGGTACGGCTTCCCGTGAAGGGCGGCAGGCACATTACCGAGGCGATTTTTGGCGCGCACATTATGAACTACGACTGGATTATTTCCGTTGCCCATTTCAAGGGACATAGCATGGCGGGTTTCGGCGGGACTTTCAAAAACCTTGCCATTGGCATTGCCACGCCGGAGGGCAAGGGGGCGATCCACCGCAGCGCGGGCGGGGGTATGTTTTCCAGTTCCGGCGAGCCGTTCTTTGAAAAAATTATCGAATACAACAAGGCGCTGGTGGATGCAAAGCCCGGCAAATTGCTGTATATCAATGTGCTTAACAATCTTTCAACCGACTGCGATTGCGACAGCCGGGCTCCTCATGCGGAAATGGCGGATATTGGCATCATGGCTTCTCTTGATCCGGTAGCGCTGGAAAAGGCAAGCCTTGATCAAATCTACGCAAGCAGGGATAAAGGCAAGCAACATCTGATTGAACGGATTGAAAGCCGGGGCGGCGCGTATCAGATAACATACGGCGAAAAGATGGGGCTTGGCAGCCAAAAGTATGAGCTGGTAAAACTGCCATGATGTTACACTGAATACGGGCTACAGGCGTTTGGCTTAAGAGCCTGTTTAAAATCTGGAATTTTGGCGTTGCAAACGCCAAAATTCTACCTTGCAGGCTCAAAAAGAGCCCGAAAATCGGGATTTTTGCGGTCTATTGACCGCAAAATCCACAATTTGAACAGGCTCTAAGGAACGCTGTTTGGCTTGATGCCGGGTGGAGATACTTAAGGGGCGAATTATCAGCGAAATTATCAGCCGGGAGTTCATTTACTTTTGGCACTATTTCTCAATTCAGTTTACCCAGATAGTTGGCTACTATGCGCTGGGGATGTTCTTGGGTTCGCTCATTTCAGTATTCGGCAAAGAAAAAATTCACCGGCTTTTTGCCTCCATGCAGGGGAAAAAATTCGGTGTGTTGGGCCTTATTCCCGCATCACTTACCGGCATTGCCTCGCCTTTGTGCATGTACGGGGCTATCCCCATTGCCGCTTCCTTTGCAAAAAAGGGTATGGAAGAAGACTGGCTCGCCGCCTTTATGATGGCATCGATACTCCTTAACCCCCAATTGCTCATTTACAGCGCCGCCCTGGGAACAAAGGCGCTGGTGACCCGTTTTGTGATCTGCTTGGTCTGCGGCGTTGCGGCAGGGCTTTGCGTACGCTACGGCTTCAAAAACCGGGGCTTTTTTACCTTTATCAAATTTGAAGAAAAAACGAACAGCGATACTGATCCCAACCTTATTCTGCGTCTGCTAAAAAACATGGCCCGGAACCTCAAGGCTACCGGCCCCTATTTTCTCTTTGGCCTTGCCCTTTCCGCCCTGTTTCAGCGCTATGTGCCGCAGGAAGCGGTAACATTCCTCTTTGGCGGCAACAAGGCGTTTGGCGTTCTTATGGCCGCTACCATTGGTGTACCGCTCTATGCCTGCGGCGGCGGAACTATCCCCCTGCTTATGGCCTGGATGGATTCAGGGATGAGCCTTGGCTCAGCCGCCGCTTTTATGATCACCGGGCCCGCCACCAAAATCACCAATCTTGGGGCGGTCAAAATCGTCCTTGGCCTGAGAAACTACCTCTTATACATACTTTTTACTATACTATTTGCCCTGCTCAGCGGGATCGTGATAAATATGGTGAACCTCTAAAATCAGACATACACGGCTTCTTTGGGGCTACGCTGTTCCGCCGTTTTCATCTACACGGCTGCGCCGTGCGATAGCTTAGCGCCCGCTGGCAAACCTAAAGGTTTGCCGCTTTTGCCGCATACAGCGGCTTCTTTGGGGGCTACGCTGTTCCGCCGTTTTTCATCTACACGGCTGCGCCGTGCGTTAGTCTAGCGCCCATTTGAAACGCTTTTTGCAGGTCTTGGGGAAAGATCTCATCCCGCCGCTTTTTGCGGGTGGCGGCATCGAACATGGACATCTCGTATTTGCCGTAGTCATCAGTTTGCAGAGTCTCTGTCACAACCATGGTTTGGGCCGGACCGCCCAACAGATGATTGTAACCTCCCTCGTAAAAGGTAAATTTCTCTTCATAACCGTTTTGCCGCATCCCTTCGCCAGAGACATTCATTGTATAAATGGAAAGTACCGGAATACCTCGCTTGAAGAATGTGCCGCCGTCTTTCCGGTAGGTGATATACTGAAACATAAGCCGCTCGATAAACGCCCGCATGGAAGAAGTCACATCGCCGATATACAGCGGCGAACCAAGAATAAGGCCGTCACAGCGGTCTATGGCCCCCAGTACCGGCAACAGCTCGTCCGCAAAGGCGCAATGTCCGGGATTCTTTTTTTGCTTGCAGGCAAAACAACTGACGCAGCCCCTGAAACGTAAATCGTAGAGATGTATCAATTCCGTTTCCGCGCCTTTGGAGGCCGCTCCCTGTAGGGCCTCCGTTACCAAAAGATGCGTGTTCCAGCCCTTGCGGGGGCTGCCGTTAACACCGATGATTTTCATTCTGTTTCCCCTTGACTTTTTTAGGATAATTAATGATAATGAACACCGTTCCAGTGTATAAATGTTGGAACAAGTTAGTTACTATAATATAGCAGGGGTGCTGGATTGGCAACGGTCATTTGCCGTTTCCGGCTGAGATTAGGCGATAATGCCTGGAACCCTTTAACCTGATCCAGAGGGGAACTTTGCCGGCGATCTTAATAAAGGTCCTGGCGGAAACCTTGGCTGGACGGCCTCAGTGGAGGTCCCGGGTAATGCCGGCGGAGGGAAGCAGTTTAATGATAATTAAACGCCTTCGCGGTCTATCCGGGGAGGCGTTATTTTTTGCAAGGAGGATATAATGAAACAACCTGAAGCAAGCCTGGCGATACAGGTGCTGCCGCAGTCGGTGCAGGGCGATGAAGTACTTCGCATAGTGGACGCCGTTATCGCCTACATTAAAAGCAGCGGGCTTAACTGCGTTGTAGGCCCCTTCGAGACCACCATCGAAGGGGATTTTGAGGCGCTTATGGAAATTGCCAAAGAATGTCAGCGCATCAGTATTCAGGCAGGGGCGTCCAGCCTTTTGACCTACATGAAGATGGCGTATAATCCCTCAGGCGGGGTGTTGTCAATTGAAGAAAAGACCGTTAAACATGGCTAAACGCAACTGGCAGCCATTGGTTCTTCTGGCAGCCCTGATTCTGCTCTGGCAGGGATTAAGCGCGAGCGGCTTAATCCCCGGCTACATGCTTCCCGGCCCGTTACGGGTGCTGGCCGCCATTGCCGCTGATTTTCCGCTGCTGATGCGGCATCTGGGGCGTACCCTGCTGGAAGCGTTTTGCGGCCTGGCCCTTGCGGTGGCGGCCTCTTTTGCGCTGGCCCTCCTCATGGATGCAAACCGGTTCCTCAAACTGTCGGTAATGCCGCTGCTTTTGCTTACCCAGACCATGCCCACCATAGCCATAGCCCCGCTTCTGATTCTCTGGATGGGTTACGGTTCCACCCCAAAAATCGCGCTGGTATTCCTTACCTGTTTCTTCCCCATGACTATTGGGCTCCTGGGCGCATTTGCCGAAGCTGACGCCGACACAATACGGCTGCTCCAGTCCATGGGCTCCGCAAGGCGGCAGATATATCAGTATATAAAACTGCCCCAGGGGCTGCCGGCCTTTTTTTCCGGCCTTAAAATAGCAAGCTCGTATTCGATTATCGGGGCGGTAATCGCCGAATGGCTCGGCGGCGACGCGGGGCTGGGAGTGTACATGATCCGGGTTAGACGTTCTTATTCCTTTGATAAAATGTTTGCGGTAATACTGCTTACAGCTGCATTAAGCCTGTTGCTCATAAAAGCGGTGGGCATAATTGAATGGGCGGCAATGCCCTGGAAAAAAGAATGATGCCCTTCTCAGCATTGATGGTTTTTGGTATTAAACCTAATTAGCAATGAATACAATGGCGCGGGAATGACGGTTGGTTGTAAACGTGAGCTTCCCTTGTGTTTTACCGCGCTTGTTGTCATCACAAATATAAAGGAGTTTGTTATGCGTAATTTTTTGATTCTGAAACGAAGCCTGCCGCTGATTGCGGCGGCACTGGTTCTTGCCGGATGCGCCGGCAGGAAACCGCAGGCGGGCAATGTCCGGGTGGTACTGGACTGGACGCCGAACACCAACCATACCGGCCTTTATGCGGCGCTGGAAAAGGGCTGGTTTGCCGAAGAAGGGCTGAATGTGGAAATAATGCAGCCGCCGGAGGACGGGGCGCTGGTACTGCTGGGGTCGGGCAACGCTGAATTTGCCGTTGATTTTCAGGAGACTATGGGGCCTGCTATTGCCAAGGACCGCGACGCCCTGCCTATACAGGCAGTGGCGGCGATTATCAGCCACAATACATCGGGGATAATGTCGCTGGCAAAAAGCAATATCAAAACCCCCAGGGATTTAACCGGGAAACGCTTTGCATCCTGGGAGACGCCGCTGGTAACCGCGGTAATCAAGGATATAGTTGAAAATAACGGCGGCGATTTCGCCCTGGTCACGATGATTCCCAATTTTGCCACCGACGCTTTTTCCGCCCTGGAAACCGATGTTGACGCCATCTGGATATACTACGCCTGGGATGGCATCGCCGCGGAAATTCGCGGCACGGAAATTAACTACCTTGATCTGGGCAAACTCAATCCCCGTCTCGATTTCTACACGCCGCTGATAGCGGCAAATACTGCCTGGCTTGCGGCAAATCCGGAAGCGGCGAAAAAATTCCTGCGGGCGGCAAGCAGGGGCTACAACTTCGCTATGGAGAATCCGGCGGAGGCAGGGGGAATATTGTTGAAACACGCGCCGGAACTTGACCGTGAACTGGTTATGCGCAGCCAGAAGTATCTTGCGGCGAGGTACAAGGGAGACGCGAAACGCTGGGGAGAAATCGATCCGTCACGATGGGGCGGTTTTTACCGCTGGATGTTTGAACGGGGCCTGTTGGAAAAAGACATTGGCGAGGCGGGCTTTACCAACGAGTACCTCCCCTGATGGAAAGCGGAAAGGCGGGCCTTTTCCGCTGCGAACAAGTTACCAAAAATTACGGGGGAGAGGCGGTTGTTGAGGATGTGAATCTGGAACTTCCGGAACGCGGCTTTATTTCCCTGCTGGGGCCTTCCGGCGTTGGCAAGACCACGTTGTTCAATGTACTTGCCGGCGTTGACCGCCCCGACTCAGGGCGGGTGTTCCTTAAAGGTGAGGATATTACCGGGATTTCCGGCAGGGTAAGCTACATGCTGCAAAAAGATTTGCTGCTTGATTACCGCAATGTTCTTGACAATGTGATCCTTCCCCTTTTGATTCAGGGGCAAAAGAAGAAAGCCGCCCGTGAATATGCCGCATCTTTTTTTCCCCGCTTTGGGCTTGAGGGGTATGAGAAAAAATACCCCCGTCAGCTTTCAGGCGGTATGCGCCAGCGGGCGGCGTTGCTGCGTACCTGTATGCTGTCAAGGCCCGTTATTCTTTTGGACGAGCCGTTTTCCGCGCTGGATGCCATCACCCGCCGCCGGATGCAGGACTGGTACTGCCAGATTGCCGCAAGTATGAATCTTTCTACCATATTTATTACCCACGATGTTGACGAATCGTTAATTCTTTCCGATACGGTGTACATTCTATCCGGCAAACCGGGGAAAATCACCCGGCAAATTGAAGTAAACCCTCCCCGCCCCAGGGATCGCGATTTTCCGGTGTCGGCCCCATTCGCCGGGCAGAAGCGAACCATTCTGGAATCGATAGGGCTGTAATTTCCAGATGCTAGAGCCTTTTTCAAGCCCCTCGCTATATCGTACTTATTTTGCTATTGCGAATCTCTTGGCCATAAGCTCTGGTAAAACTTCCCCCTTTGCCTCATACTGCTATCTATCATGCGTCCATTTGAAGTTGTGTCGCCCTTTAAGCCTGCGGGGGATCAGGGGCAGGCTATCGCCGAGCTGGCGGAAGGCATCAAAAACGGAGACAAGTACCAGACACTGCAAGGCGTTACCGGATCGGGAAAAACGTTTACCATGGCGAAAATTATCGAAGAGGCGCAGATGCCCACCTTGATTGTAAGCCATAACAAAACCCTGGCCGCCCAGTTGTTCCGGGAGTTCAAGGGCTTTTTTCCGTATAACGCGGTGGAGTATTTTGTTTCCTATTACGATTATTATCAGCCGGAAGCCTATGTCGCCAGCCGCGACCTTTATATCGAAAAAGACGCTTCGATAAATGACGAAATTGAACGGCTGCGCCTTTCGGCAACCCGAAGCCTTATGGAGCGGGAGGATGTAATTATTGTCGCTACGGTCTCCTGCATCTACGGCCTTGCCACGCCTGAAGTGTACCGCAAAATGACCGCCACTTTTTCAAAAGGCGACACCATTGACGTTGACGCGCTTATCCGCCGTTTTGTAGAACTGCAATATGAACGTAACGACGCGGTGCTTGAGCGGGGACACTTCCGCCGCCGGGGTGACACGCTGGAAATTTATCCCGCCTATCTTGAGGAAGCCTACCGCGTTGATTTGGACTGGGATACAATTGAACGGATAAGGCGGTTCAACCCCGTGTCAGGTGAAATGCTGGAAGACCTTGACCGGGCGATGATTTACCCCGCCAAACAGTTTGTTATACCCGCTGACATGGTGCGCAGCGCATTAGGCGCAATCAAAGAAGAACTGGCGGCACGGCTGGAAGTTCTTAAAGGCACAGGTAAAACACTGGAAGCGGAGCGGCTTAAAACCAGAGTCGAATATGATATTGAAATGTTAACCGAAATGGGCTACTGTCCGGGCATAGAAAATTATTCCGCGCCGATGGCAGGCCGCAAGCCGGGCGAAGCGCCGGATACGCTTATCGACTATCTGCCGAAAGATCACCTAACGTTTATTGACGAGAGCCACGTTTCCCTGCCGCAGATTGGGGCAATGTACGCCGGGGACCGCAGCCGCAAGCAGAGCCTTGTGGATTACGGCTTCCGCCTGCCCTGCGCCCTTGATAACCGCCCCCTGCGCTACGATGAATTTGTTGAACGCCTTGACCGCACGGTTTTTGTGTCGGCGACGCCAGGCAAGACCGAACTGGATCAATCCAGGCGGGTGGTGCAGCAGCTTATCCGTCCTACCGGCCTTTTGGATCCGGAAATCGAAGTGCGGCCCAGCGAAGGCCAAATGGAAGATATTTACGGCGAGGTACAGCAGCGGATCAAAAAGGGGGAGCGTTCCCTTATCCTTACCCTTACCAAAAAAATGGCGGAAGACCTTACCGATTACCTTTCCGGCCTGGGCCTTAAAGTGCGCTACATTCACAGCGAGGTAGAAACCATTGAGCGGGTGGAAATTCTTACCCAGCTTCGGCAGGGAGATTTTGACGTTCTTGTGGGAATCAACCTGTTACGCGAAGGCATCGATCTGCCGGAAGTTTCGTTTATCGCCATTCTTGACGCTGATAAAATCGGCTTTTTGCGCTCACTCACCAGCCTTGTGCAGATAATTGGCCGGGCTGCCCGTAACGCCGCCGGCAAGGTGATCATGTACGCCGATAAAATGAGCGAGGCCATGGAAAAGGCCATTACCGAAACCAACCGCCGCCGGGAGGTTCAAATTGCGTATAACAAGGAACACGGCATAACCCCGGCCACCGTCAAAAAAGCCATTGCCGACATCCTTACCCGCCATGCCGAAGAAGCGGAGGATGCGGCGGCAACTTCTATAGAAGTGCTGAAAAAATCCTACAAT
>JAITHQ010000243.1 GCA_031279925.1 Treponema sp.
ATTTTGGCGTTGCAAACGCCAAAATTCTACCTTGCAGGCTCAAAAAGAGCCCGAAAATCGGGATTTTTACGGTCTATTGACCGCAAAATTCCAGATTTTGAACAGGCTCTAAGAAATACCCGGCAATGGCCCGGTTAAAGCCTATCCAGCATCTCGTTTACACAGGCGTTGCGGATTCCCATTTTTTGGAATTCCTCCAGGGTTGCAATCGCCTGCCGCTTGTCGCCCCTTTTAAGGAAACAGTCGGCAAGTTCGACAAACAGGCGGTAATTTCTGGAATCCTGTTGTATCAGCCGCCTGAGCGATGTGGCCGCCTCTTCGAATTTGCCTTCACCTTTGGCGATCAGTGCAAGGCCCAAAACAGCGTAGGTATCGAATTCGATGTTCAGCGCCCGTTCGTAGTAATCCTGCGCCCTGGCGAAATCGCCCATGTTGCGGTAGGCGTCACCGGCGCGGGTAAGGATCACCTTGTTGCGCGGGTCCTGCTCAAGAATCCGGTTCCAGTATTCAAGGGAACGCTCCTGCTGGTTCATGCCCCGGTAGCAGTCGGCAAGGCCAAAAAGGGCGTAGAAATTGCTCGGCTCCTTCCGCAAGGCCTGTTCAAAATAGGGAATGCCCTCGTTAAAGGTTTTCAGTTTACGGTGGCAGTTGCCGATGGAGGTCAGCACCCGAATATCCACATTGGCGGAATTCAGTTGCAGCATCTTCTCCCAGTAGGCCAGGGCCTCGTGGTATTCCTTAAAGTCGTAATGCAGATGTCCCAGCCCGATAATCGCGTAGGGATTCGCCGCTTCCATTTCGAGTACCCGCAGGTATATGACCCTGGATTTTTTAAAATCGCGTACCTTGCGATAGGCGTCGGCGACACGGGTAAGCACGGTGATATTTTTATCGTCATGCTGCAGATACTGTTCCCATATCTCAATAGCCTTGTGGAACTGGTTAAGGGCTTTGTAACAGTCGGCAAGCCCAAACAGGGCATAGTTGTTCCCCGGATGGCAGGCAAGGCACCGCTGGTAAAAACTTATCGCTTCACGGCAGGCCCCCCGCTTGCGGGTGGCGTCGCCCATACCCACCAGGGCATAGTTGTTGTTTTCATCAACCAAAAGGATCTTTGAAAAACAATCAATGGCTTCGGATATTCTGTTTTCCTTCAGTAGCTGGTAGCCCTTTTTTGAGATGTCGGAAATTTCCAGTGTTTCCTGTACGCTGCCTTTTTGTTCGATATCACTCATCAGAAAGTTCCTCTTCCTCATGGATTAGATTTTGTAAAACACCTGCAAGCTGCATGATGATTGGTTCCGATTTATTGCGGTCCGGCGCAATCCAGTACATGTGCAGCGCTTCCAGCAGGCGGTTTTTGGATTTATAATAATCGCCCACCCTGGCAAGCCCGTCCGAATAGCCGGTAGTTAAAAATATCCTGCGCGCGCCTTCAATGTCCCCCGCATTGTACAAGACGTTGCCTTTGCGATTCAGAGCCGCCTTCCCTGCCCTGTCCATTGAGGGGGGGACAGTGGTTTTTATAAATACACTCTGGCCTTCGAATTTCTCGAATGTTTTTTTATAATCCATAATGTGTTAGGGATGGGACTCCTGGCAAGGTTTTATCCCATTTTTATATTATCACATGTTTTGTATAAAAAAACAACAAGAATCTCATTGAATTCTGTTGCTATCCTTTTGTGGCAACAAAAAAATCTACTACCGAGCGTCCGTATTTACGGGAATCGCTCCGTTCAAGTAACGCAATCGGGTCCCTTTGACAATCTTCATCTGGCCGGTGGATAAGCATTATACTTCCAGATGAAACAATCGGCGAAACCGATATAGCTTCCAATAATTTCCATTTGAAGCCGTAGGGAAAAGGAGGGTCCAGAAAAATAATATCGAAGCTCTGTTTTGCCCTTTTAACGTAGAGTTCGGCGAACATGAAGCGGCAATTGATCCGCACCGGGGAAATTGATACGTTTTTCAGCAGTGTTTTTCGTTTAAGGGGATCGCTTTCCACCGCCTCGATGCGGGCCGCCCCCCTCGATGCCGCCTCAAGGGCTATAATGCCGGAGCCTGAAAACAGGTCAAGGAAGGAAAGGCCCGAAAGGTCCCCCAATATACCAAAGATTGACTCTCTCATGCGGTCCATGCTGGGCCTGATAATCCCCTGCGGCGCTTCCACCTGCCTTCCCCGCAGGCTCCCCCCGGTTATTCTCACGCGGTCCCGCTAAAATTTTCGCAGCAGTTCGCTCAACTCAGCGGAGCTGACCATCGGCTCGTCATGTATCTGTCGGTCGCCAAGGCCGGATTCGTTAAGGAGCTTTTCCCGCGTGGCGCTGCTGCTTTTAAGAAAAACAATTCTTTTTTCAATTTCGGGAAAGCGGGAAACGGAAAATGGGCTTGATTCGCCGGATATTTCTACAAGAAGCTGGCTAAACTGCCACTCAAGGTCCGATACAAGGTCGTATTCCCCGCGCTGGCCCAACTGCCGCTGGTTTTCTATAAGTTTCCCCGCAAGAATTCCCAGGGTTTTATCGATAAATTCCAGATCGTCCAGGGTCTTGTCAAGAAAAAGTTCAGAGGCAGGATCAAGGCGCAGTATATCACGGATCATCCTGATCCGCATATTCAGAATGAAAGTGGCGTCCTCAAAATTAATGTATGCATCCATATTTTGATTATCGGCGTTTTGGCGCCGGGATCACCATGCAACTTAAGGAAGCGCCGATTAAATCCAATCGAGGATCGGACTAAAGTCCAAAATCAGTGCTTCTTTAAAGCGTATCCTGGCGCATACATGGCGGCACGGCAAAACTCAGATGCGGCGCCTAATCTAAATACTCATAATTTCATCAATTTGTTTATGGCCCGGCAAACAAAACAGTCCGGGGAATAATTCCCGGACTGTTGAATCCTTTGTTGCTTGTAATTCATACCGGTATCGGGCTTACAGGCGTACCGCTGCCATACCTCCAGGGGCTTGTAAACCATA
>JAITHQ010000139.1 GCA_031279925.1 Treponema sp.
AATTCAAAACCTTGCCGGAATGGTGACCGGCGTAACGGAACCGGCAAAGAAGTAAGCTCACATATATTTTGACACCAGTTTAATGACGGACTCCCGCGCCTGCCGCCGTTCCTCGCAGGTGGGCTCAAAAAGCGCCGCTGGACTGATTTTCAGGGCGGCGCAAATTTTCAAAATAGTATACACATTGGGAACACGTTCTCCGGTTTCAATACAAAACACCTGATTTTGAGACAGCCCCGCCAAAAGAGATAAATTCATCTGCGAAATTCTGGCTTTTTCCCATTCTTCCCGCAAACGCCGCGCAATCATCTCTATCTGGGCGGCTATTTCAGCTTCATTCTCTGTTGAATTCATTATTTTATGTTAAGTATTGCCCTCTTTTTGTGTTGATAAAACACCTAAAAAAGGTGTAGAATACAATATAATAAGTAGGTTATGTGCATAAAATCTGAAATTTTGGTTCAAATATAATCCAAAATAATGATTTTATGAATTTATACACATAAAACTTTGATTGCCAAAGTAAACGATAAAACAATGGCAAACAAAAATTTCTGGCTGGGAATACTGGTAATGGTACTGGCATTCGGATTATTCTTCGTTGCTGGTTGCAAAACGGAGGTTGATGACAATCCTTTTGTTGGCACATGGATTGGAACTAGAACGGTTCCCACAATTCCAACTTCAACCTATTCTTACACAATTGTATTTACAGATACCACATTTGAATATGAATGTAGAGTACCTGGGTTATTGGTGTTACAGCTCATACTGAGAAACTCAAAGGAAGGTTTTGAACAGGCTCTAAGGGCCGGGAGCGATTGTCGTGTGATTGGTAGCACCGTCCTCCTATTCGCGGCTCGCCGCGCCACTCCGTGGTGTCGGCGGACGCATGTTGTGGTACGATGGCCGGCTGTGATTAGTCTGGCACTCGAGGATCACGCCGCATTTGCGCCTGCATCCTGCGGCGCCGCTCAACCTGCCACCAGCTCACTGGCCCCGTCAGACCAGTGTACCAATCTTTCCCTCTAATTTATATCATAGCAATTTGACACCGTTTACCGTGATATTGCATGGGATGTCTTCTCTTTCCTCCCTCCTCCTCTTACGGCAGCGCCGTTCACTGGAATCTACAGCGCCACTTCCCCAAAGGGCGGGGCCTGTTCCAGTACGCGGCCAATGACGCAATGCTCCGGCAGTAACAGGCCAGGATCGGTTTCCAGTATGGCAAAGGCGCAGGTCCGGGCGCGGGCGAGTTCCTCCGTGTCGCGGATGGGGCTGGCGATGCCCAGCGATAGATAGCCGGACTGTTCGGTTCCGGCTATTTGGCCGGGGCCCCGGAGTTTTAAATCTTCCTCGGCAATAATAAAGCCATCGCTGTTTTCCAGCATCACCATAAGCCGGGATTTGCCGTCTTCGGAAAGATCATCGGAATACACCAAAAAGCAATACGATTGATCCTGCCCGCGCCCCACTCGTCCCCGTAGTTGGTGCAGGGCGGAAAGGCCGAAGCGTTCAGCGTGTTCAACAACCATACAGGAGGCGTTGGGCACATCCACGCCTACCTCCACAACACTGGTGGCAACAAGGATTTTTATTTCCCCGCTGCGGAAACGATCCATGGTTTGCCGCTTTGCTTCTTCGTCAAGTTTGGAATGAACCAGCGCGGAAGGAAAATGGGGAAAGACGCTTTTTGCCAGCCGCTCCGCCATCGATACGGCGTCTTTTAAATCCGCCTCATCGCCGTTTTCAATCAGGGGATAGACAAAATACGCCTGGCGTCCGGCGGACAGTTCCCGCCGGACAAAATCGTATACCTTGCCTTCGTTGGTTTCCTTTGCCAGATGGGTTTTGACCGGTTTCCTGCCCGGCGGCATATCCCTGATTACCGATACATCCATGTCGCCAAAAACCGTCAAGGCCAGAGTGCGGGGAATGGGCGTTGCGCTCATCATTAAAAGGTGGGGCTGCTCGCCTTTGGCCATAATAAGGGAACGCTGAGTAACGCCAAAACGGTGCTGCTCGTCAATTACCACCAGCCGCAGGTTTTTGTACACAACGTCTTTTGAAAACAAAGCGTGGGTTCCCACAACGATGCCGGTATCGCCCGACGCAAGACTCCGCAGCAGTTCTTTCCTGCCGCCGGCTTTTATGTTTCCGGTAAGGAACGCGATGTGGATTCCCAGTGGTTCCAGCAGCCGTGCGGCGTTTTCCGCATGCTGGCGGGCAAGCAGTTCCGTGGGCGCCATAATTGCCGCCTGAGCGCCATGTTCCACCGCATGAAGCGCGGCCAGAAACGACACCAGGGTCTTTCCCGATCCAACATCGCCCTGCAGCAGGCGGGCCATTGGATACGGTCCCTCCATGTCGCGGTTGATTTCAGCGGCGGCCTGATCCTGGCCTGCGGTAAGCGAAAAAGGCAGCCGTTCAAGCAGCCGGCTTTGAAGCGGGGACAAGCCGCCGGATTCGGAGAGGGGAACAAAAGGGGAATTTATGGGGGCTGTAGTCCCCTTCCAGCCTTTTCGCTCAATGGCGCGGCGGCCTACCATTATTTCAAGGTAAAACAATTCTTCGAAGATTAAGGTTTTTTTTGCCTGCTCCAGCTCCGCCTCGCTTGAAGGAAAATGAATCGCTTTAATGGCGGCGGCCTTGGAAAGCAGCCGGTCACGCTCAACGATGCCGGCGGGAAGTTCGTCTTCCAGGCAGGATGCGTATTTTTCAAGCGCGGCGGCGGTAAACCGGCGGAGCGTTGCCTGGCTAAGTCCGGCGCTGAGCGGGTAGACCGGCATTATTGGGCCGGAACCGGGGGCGTAGTTTCCGTCCACCGGCTCAACCTCAAAAGAGCTTGATTGAATCTCGCCGTACTTGAAATAAAAGCGCCCCCAAAGCCGGTAACGGCAGCCCTGGACCAGCTGTTTCTGTAGCCAGTGGCGGTTAAAACACAGCAGCGCCGCTCTGCCGCTTTCATCTTCAACATACACCTTAAGGGTTCTCATTCTGCCATAACCTATCCAGTCATGGGCAATAACCGTAACCTCGGTAGAGACCCTCGCGCTCCTAAAGGCGGCAATAGGGACTTTTACGCCCCGGTTTTCCCAGTCGCGGGGGTAGTGGCACAAAAGTCCCGCCACGGAATGTATGCCCAGCCGAGCCAGGCGGGGAGTCGCGGCGGGACCTATGCCTCTGATTGCGCTTAACGGCCCGGCAAGGGAACGAAGGAACATTTTCCTACACAGGAAGTTTCAGCAAAAGGCCGGCAAGGAAACCAACCGCGAATTTACCGCCTGCCCAAACTGCGGCCAGTACGGCAATCGCTGTAATGATGCTGGTCATGTAATTGACCAGCCGCCTGCCAAAAATGATCCGGCTGATCCGGTAGAGCAGGGGCTGGGAAATGGCGTCTATAACCCGCCAGAAGGGGCTGTAGATGTTGCGGCTGGTTATGTAAGCGATAAAACGCAGCGCAAGAATAACAAGACAGAATCCAAGGACAAAGGAGGCTGCGGACCAAAGAGCGGAAAGACTGATTGCCAGTATCGTTCCCAGGCTGATTCTGCCGTAGCGGGCAATGGTGGAAAAAACGGTTTGGGCAAGGGAAAGTACCGCCATTGCGGCAATGGGCGAAAGGTCAAGGAAACCGGCCCGCAGGCCGGGAATTCCGCGCCACCAGTTAAGGTACGGATCGGTAATGCGCACCAGAAGCTGAACAGGTTTCCCGTAATTCGCTCCGCTGAACCAGCTAAGCATTACCCTAATAAAAACAAGCAGGGAATAAAAACCGGCAAGACTTGCCAACATATTCATTAAAAAACGCATTATTCTTGCCATGCCTCCGCAACGCCCCCGCAGTTATTAAGGGCGCTTACATGTTCGATTTCCGAGGCGGCTCCAATTCCGGTAGCCGTGCGGACTATTGTCTCGCCGTCTGGACGCACGATGTGGATAAACACCGGACAGGGGCCGGGATTTTCGGCAAGATAGTCACGGAGGGGGTAAAGGGTTTCATCCCGCTCCGCGGCTGTTTGGCGCAGCCGTATATGCACCGCCCGGACAGGTTCCGGCGGGGGAGCTGCGGTTTCCGCCTGAGTTTTGGTTTTTTCCGTTAAAAGGAATGACTCCCCGGCGGCGGCTTTGCGGGCGGCTGAACGGCTCAAGCTGGCAATATCGGCAATGCTGGAAACTTTGAATCCGGGCTTTTCCGGATTCCGGTCGTTGGCGGGATCGATGCTTCCTTTAAGGGCCAGAATCTCGTCCAGCTTCAGGAGATCGCGGCAGTCGCTCCACACCTTGGAAAAGAACACCAGATCGATATCGCCTTCATAATCCGTAAGCGTTCCAAAGGCCATTTCGTTGCCATTCTTGTCCTTTAATTCCCGCAGAGATTTTAAAAAGCCTATCACCGTGTAGCTTCCCTTTTCCGCTTTGCCAAGGTCCCTGCTTTTTAAATCCGCCATATATGCCCAGGTAACGCGGAATTTTTCCCGCTTTCGTTCCCGCTCCTCTTCTTCTTTTATAGCGGTACCGGCTTCATGGACTCCGATGCACTCATCCGCCAGGAATGTGTAACGGTCCTTGTCTTCCTGATAATCGATTTTCCCCCGGATAATCGCAACCTCGTCCTCTTTGATTTTATCCTGGCAGCTTTCCCAAACGCGGGGAAAAAAGGTGGTTTCGATTTCACCGTTGTAATCGGTAAGGGTAGCAAACGTCATTTTTCCGCCTTTGGTGGTGATTGTTTTAATTCCCTTTATCAGGCCCAGCAGGATACAGTTCCCGGTAAGCAGGTCCTCTTTCCGCCCCAGATCAACCTTTACCGCCTGCTGCCACAGATCGCGGTATTCATCCATGGGGTGGCCGGAAAAATAAAATCCGATTAACTGTTTTTCGATTTTAAGTTTTTCCATACGGCTCATTTCAGGGAAATTGTCAAATACAAAATCGGCGTACTCTTTTTCCCCGGAATCCCCAAAAAGGCTCGACTGCCCGAATTTTTGATCTTCCTTTTGATTCTGAACGTACTCCACCACCCGCTCAAGATTGCCTTGCAGGGTTTCCCTGGAAACGCCAAAGCGATCAAAAGCCCCGGTTTGTATCAGTTTTTCTACAACGCTTTTACTCACCACTTTGATGTCAACCCGGCGCAGAAAATCGATAAAATCTTTATAGGGACCATCTTTCCGCCCCAATACAATTTCCTCCGCAGGGCCGTCACCGAGCCCTTTGATCCCCAAAAACCCGTAAACGATATGCCCGTCTACTACGGTAAAAAGTTTATCGGAACGATTCACATCCGGCGGATCTACGGCAATGCCTATCTTCCGCGCTTCATCAATGCACTTGGAAAGTTTGTCTTTATCGGCGCTGTGAATCTCGTTGGTAAGGTTAGCCGCCATAAATTCCTGGGGAAAGTTTGCCTTTAGGTAAGCGGTGTGGTATGCCACTACCGAATAAGCGGCGGCGTGGCTCTTGTTAAAACCATAACCGGCAAAAGGAACCAGCAGCTCAAAAATATCATCCGCTTTCTTTTTACTGTAGCCCCGTTCCACCGCCCCGGCGATAAACTTTTCCTTTTCCGCGACCATTTTTGCCATAATCTTCTTTCCCATGGCCCGGCGCAGTTCATCGGCGTGGCCCAGGGTAAACCCGGCGATAGTCCGGGCCACCTGCATAACCTGTTCCTGGTACACGATAACCCCATAGGTTTCTTTAAGCACATTTTCCAGGCTGGGGTCTGGATAACTAATCGCTTGACGGCCGTTTTTGGAATCGATGAACTGGGGGATATTGTCCATAGGCCCTGGACGGTACAGAGAGTTCAAAGCGATAAGGTCTTCGATGGAATCCGGTTTAACCTGTTTGAGTACGTTTTGCATCCCCTCGGATTCAAACTGGAAAACCTCAAAACTCTTTCCTTCACCTAACATCTTAAAAGTCGTTTCATCGGTCTCCGAAATTTGTTCAATGCTAAAATCCGAGTATTCACCGCCTCTGCGGCGGATCAATTCCTCGGTATGCTTGATTACGTCAAGGGTTTTAAGGCCAAGGAAATCCATTTTTACCAGGCCGCTGCTTTCCAGAAAGTTCATGTCGTACTGGGTGGCCACGCCGCCTGTTTTTGGGTCCTTGTACAGCGGAACCAGGTTGTGCAGGGCTGACTTGCCAATTACCACGCCGGCGGCGTGGAGGCTGGAGTGGCGGTTGAGGCCCTCCAGTTTCCTTGCCAGGATAAACAGCTCTGAGTATTTGGGGTCCCGTTCAAGTTCCCGCAGCTTCGGTTCGTGCACAAAGGCTTTCTTCAGCGTAATCTTGGGGTCCTTGGGGATAAGTTTGGTGATCATCTCCGATTCGGGAATGGAAATGCTCAGGGCGCGGGCCACATCTTTTATAACCGCCCTTGCCCCCAGGGTTCCAAAGGTGATGATCTGCCCAACCCGTTCCGTACCGTATTTTTTGGTGACATAGTTAATCACCTCGTCACGGCCTTCGTTGGCAAAGTCTACGTCAAAGTCTGGCATGGAAATACGTTCCGGGTTAAGGAAGCGTTCAAACAGCAATTTGTACTTTAGGGGATCGATGTCCGTTATGCGTAACGAATATGCCACAATGGAACCAGCGCCGGAACCCCGTCCCGGCCCTACGGGAATACCATGCCCCTTGGCCCAGTTGATAAAATCCGCCACGATCAGGAAGTAGCCGGTAAACCCCATGGTAATAATGGTGTTAAGTTCATATTCCGCCCGCTTTTGTATTTCGTCCCATTTGCCGCCGCCGGCCTCCTTTTCGCCGGGATAGCGTTTGGTTAAACCTTCCAGGGCCAGATGCCGCAGATAGGCATCGGCGGTTTTAAAACCCTGCGGTATCTCAAACTCCGGCAGATACCGGGGCAGTTCGTGGCTCTCGATCTTGGGCACGTCGGTAAGGCAGCGTTCGGCGATCCGCACCGTATTGGCAATGGCATCGGGGTATTCGGGGAAAAGGGCAGCCATCTCGTCACCGGTTTTGAAATAGAACTGGTCGCCATAATATTTTTTGCGCTGCGTCTCGGAGCGGGGCTTACCCGTACCGATACACAGTAGAATGTCATGGGCAATATTATCTTCCTGGTTCAGGTAATGAACGTCGTTAGTTGCAACCAGGGGAATGCCGGTCTTGCGCGATATGGCTGCAACCGCCTTGTTAATATCTTTTTGGGAAAGGGAACTGCCTTTAAGCCCTCCCTTCGGAATGCCGTGATCCTGAATCTCAAGGTAAAAGTTTTCATCGCCAAAAAGGTCCCGGTACTGGCGGGCTTTTGCCTCGGCCTCTTCAAGTTTCCCCGCCTGAATAAGACGGGGAATTTCGCCGGAGGCGCAGGCCGAAAGGGCGATAAGTCCGTCGTGGTATTGGGACAAAAGCTCCTCATCAACGCGGGGGCGGTAGTAGAAGCCCTGGGTGTAGGCAAAGGAGCAAAGTTTTACCAGGTTAAGGTAGCCCTGCCGGTTCGTTGCCAGCAGAACCAAATGGTAATATTTATTGTCTTTTTCCGAACCTTTTTTTTCGAAACGGGAGCCGGGGGAAACGTAGACCTCGCAGCCGATAATGGGCTTGACGGGAGTTTTCCGCTTCTTGTCCTGACATGCGGCCAGAAACTCCATAACTCCAAACATGTTGCCGTGGTCAGTCAAGGCCAGGTGAGTCATCCCAAGCGCCTCGGCCCGGTCGGCCAGGGCCATTACCGAAACGGCGGCGTCTTGGAGAGAAAAATCCGAATGAACGTGGAGATGAACAAAATCAGTCATAGCGGGATCATACCCGTAAAAGGCAAATTCGGCAAGGGAACACAGGAGTACTCGCCCCTCAGGGCGAGGTAGTTGATCACAAATGAAAAATGGCAAAATCAGGAATTATTAACCACAAAAGAGAATAGACACCCAAAAATTTTACCCTAAGGGCCAGTTTCAAAACCTAAAGTTTTAAAACTGGCCCTTACCCTAGAGAAAACCGGCGTAAATTTGCCGCCTGTCACCCTTTAAATACTTAAATTCTGAATTGCCGGCTACCCAGGAGCAAGTTTTTACACAATTTCAGCAAAAATTAATAACCGGGCAGTTGAGAAAACAGCCAGGCATATCCCCAATGCACGATAAAACCTCAAGATTTTGAGGGCGGTGGTCCCGGCAAGGCTCAATACCGGCAAAGAGTTACTTTTTTTCAAAAGTCAATACCGCTCCATTTGGGGTAGAGAGTTCCAGTTGACCGTGGGCGTTTATTGCCCAGCGGTTTACTTGCGACAGGTAGTTAAAAAAATCCTGCTCTTTGAAGAGCTCCAGCTCTTTAAGCGCCATCATTCTGGTAGTGGCGGCGGAGCCTATGCTAATGGTATTGCCGTCTCCCCATTGGCAGGGAGCATTGTAACGGTTTGCCGCGCCTTTGCCAAAAGCGCGATGCTCATTTTCAAACTGAATGTCAAACTGAATACTGAATACATCGCCCATTTCCTCGGCTTCGAGTTGGGGACGGTTTAGATTGATAATGGTACCCGCTGTTTTGAACTCAATCAAAAACCAGTTAATCTTCATGATTTCGTCGATTCCACCCGGTGCAGCCTGTTCTACAGGTTTCACGGCGCCCCGGCTGGCGCAGCCTATCATCACCATACAGACAAAAACAGCCGCAAGTTTTACATTTTGTTTATTACGCATACAACCCTCCATAAAAACAATAACATTACCAGCTTCAATTATAAATTAAGCGAAGAAAAATTGAAAGCCATTTTTCAGCAGGGCTGCTGCATTTACTTTTTCCTCCACAATCACTGCTAAGTGACGGCGGCGTGCAGGGGGAGGGCACAGCCCTCCCTTAAGATGTAATGGACTTACTTAATATTCAGCACGGCCTTTCCGGTTTTTCTTCATCAATTTACGGGCAATGGCCTTTTTTTTCCGGTTAAGGATAGTGGAGGGTTTTTCATAATACTCCCGCTTTTTGAATTCCCGAATAATACCTTCTTTTTCCACCATGCGTTTGAACCGCTTGATAGCCTTCTCCAGCATCTCGTTGTCATCAACAATAATATGCGCCAAAAATGCTCACCTCCTTTCCTTGGACGGTAAAAATCAACAATCGCGCGGCATACACAAACATCTGCCACGATAAAACAAAAAAATATAAAGGGGGGCGCATTTCCAAACCTTTGTCCCTGGCGCTGCGTTTGCTGTCGCGCCCCCCTTCGGCCCAGCCCCGGCCCCCTAGGCCAAAAACGGCTCCGCCGCCAATCCGGCAAAATGGCCGGGTCTTGGCCTACCCCCGCCAAGGGGATTGTTCCCGGAAGCAGTTTCAAAACTGCCTCTTACCTGAGCCTCTCCCAAAACCCGGTTAGTTTTGGGAAAGCCTCACCTTATTGACTCATTTTAACAAAAATCGCCTCTTTGTCAAGAAGAGGACGGGATACAAAAGCGTCGGGATCGGTATTTTCACCGGAAACCCGGATCTCCCAGTGCAGATGGGGGCCGGTAGCCAGCCCGGTGGCCCCGGATTGCCCAATCCGTGCGCCCGCTCCAACCACAGCCCCTTCGGCAATGTCAATTGCATCCAGATGGTAGTACAGGGAATAGACCCCCGGCAGATGTTCGATAATTACCGAATTGCCCGTAACGATTCTGAAACGGGCCAGAACCACTCTACCGCTTCCGCAGGCCGCAACCGCCGTTCCCTTGGGCACACCATAATCCACCCCTGCATGAATCGAGGTATCGCTATTACCGTTGGCATACTTAAACACCCGGCGGTCGCCGAAAAAGCTGGTACGGCGGGTGGAGCCAACCGGCGGACTGAAATTGCCAAAACAGTAGAGGTCGTTTCCGGTATGGTTAAGGATAGCCCACAACTGTTCCGATTCAACGTTTTTTTGCGGATCGGGAGCAGCTCTGATTCCGGTAAGGGTTTCGTTCAGCTCAATCACTTCAGAAAGAAAGTCCCGTCCGGCAATATGCAGGGGAATCTCGCAGGCCGGCCCGGCGGCGCTTTCCACGCTGATCAGCGCCGCTCCAGGCCGCGCCGTTGCGGGCACAGTCAACACCGCCGCCATAAGCGGCTGCTGTTCCCCCTCGGCGGGAACAGCAAAAAAAGCGGCCCTGGACAGCCGCCGTCCGCCGGACAACAGCGCCGCCGATCGGACATTATCCCCGCCGCTCACGGCAATGGTAACCGGTTCCCCTGGCCGGGGATTATCGGGTATTACCGCATAACGGACCTGTGCGCCAACGGGGAGGCTTGCAAAGAACAAAGCCCAAAAAATATAAACGTACTGTGGAATGTTTTTCATGCCGTATTTACAGGCCCCCGCCGGATTATGCAATGCAAACCAAAACCCGATCCCCGTATTTGCTCATTTCATTACGCAAATACGAATAAAAAGCACTGCTTTCGGACTTTAGCCCGCATCCTTGATTGGATTTAACCACGGCAGGAAACCGCTTTGAATATACCCTTATTGTAAGAAAATGTCGAGAGTGTGTTAACCCGAACAGCAAGTCAGATACCCCCGGCAAAGCCGGGGGCTTGAATTCTTGAGCCGCTCAAAGCGGCCCTCGTTGTTTGCTCATTTGTTCCTGTTTTAACACGGTTTTCTTTCTTCGGCTTCTGGTACCCTACAATATTATGTGTACTTCGGCTTCCCAGCTTATTCTATTGATGTTTTCCGTGATCTTCTTCACATTTTTTGCTTTGGTTAAACTTCTATCGCCTCGTACTTTGATTTTATCTTTGAACTTTAAGCGCTTCGCTGATGGGAAGCTTTTCATATTCCCTGAAATGTCAAACTTTTTGAGTCTCCCGGCAAAGCCGGGGGATTACCGATGTAATTCACAATTTAAAATACGCAAAGGAAATTTGAACTTTCTCAGATTAAACGGCAGTACTTCCTTTGAATTATGAATTGCGCAGCTCTAACCGGCCTCCAGCGGCAAGGTAGGGCAAAATTTTATTGCCGAATTTACATCTTTAATTTATTTTGAAGCAGATCACGGAATTTATGAACCGTTTCGTTTTCCGGGTCCATGGCAATAGAAGCCTCGCAATCCGAAAGGGCCTGGGGGTAATCGCCAATGTGGTAATATGCCTGGCCGCGCCTAAAAAGGCAAAACGCCTGGTAGGGATTTATTTCCAGCGACCTTGTAAAATCGTCAATAGCTTCGGAGTATTGTTTTAGCACAGAACGCACAACACCGCGATAATAGGCAACTTTATAGGATTTGGCGTCTAATTCCATGGCATGAGAAAAATCGTCAATCGCATCCTGGTATTGGGAACAGGCAAAATTGGCCATTCCCCGGTGTTTGTAAATGAGCGAAGAGATCGTATGATCAGGATTCAATTCTAAAATACGGCTATAAAGCATTATAGCGTCACCAAAACGGTTTTTGTTATGGGCATAGAGGGCGTTAAGCAGCAGATCATCAATGGAACTGTTGGTATCCAGGGGATAAGTGGGAGAAAGCGCCTGATCCTGTTCCATTTTCTGCGAAGGCATTTCCGAAAAAAGCAGGGCGTCGGTTGATTCCTCTATTTTCTGGTAGAAACTTTCCCGCCGTTTGCTCAATTGGCCATTTAACTGACGTTGATAAGTCCGAATTTCCTGAAAAATAATATCGGCAAGGGAAAGGCTTGCATTGACTGCTGCAAGTTTACGCTTCATAGGCGCGTCAAAGGGGTTAAACTCAGCTTTATAAACCAGCTCATGCTCCACCTCGGCCCATGCGTCCTGCAAAATGGTGCGTATCTGTATCTCCGCCACATCGCAGCCGGTTGCTCCCCGTTTCTTTGCAATATCGGCAGGAATATTTATCAACAGATGCGTTGATTCATAACCAAATTCTTTAAATGTATAGTGGCCCTTCCGTTCCACCTCGATAACATCAAAATTTTTCTTTATTAATTCTTCAACATTGGCAAGGTCTTCAATAAAAGGGCAGACTATCCGTATACCCATCAAATCGGTAATGCGGGGATCGTTAACTCCAGATTTAAGAATTTTCAGATGTTTTTTGTAAAAACTTGCAAAACGCTTTGTCCTGCCTTTTATGGTAGGCCGGGATGCAAGGGAAGAAAGAACCTGTTCAATGCGATTTTCAATATCCCTTACAACCAGATGTCTGGTATCCGTATAGGTTTCATATATTCGCAACAGGACATCTTTATTGGGGGGAAGCCCTCCAGGTATTCCATCATCCTTCATAGCCATCACAAAGCCATTTAATACACCGCTGGGCTAAAACCGGCAGAAACTACCCCAAAACTATGTAAGACCTGTCCAAAATTCTATCTTGCAGGCTCTAAGGTTTCCCAGATAATTTCAGCAAAAAGCAGGGTTTAAGCCCTCACATGAATAAAAAAAAGCTATCTGAAAATCGGGAAAGACTTCCAGACAGCTTTCATAAAACCGGTTGCCGTTATACGGCTTTTACCCTAGTTCTGCTCATCGCCGCCTGTCGGAGAAGGGGTAAAGGAATTCTCGCTCGCCTGCTTTTGGGCATCCAGATACCGAAGCACCTGATTCTGTCCAAAACGTTCCATTTCCCATACCTTCCGGGCAGTTTCCCGATCCTGGATAATATGCCAAAGACCTTCATCCTCGATATCCCGCTCGGTATCAAGTACTGCTTTGTCGTAGATGATCTTAACATCTTTGAAATACCCAATGAAGTCACCGCCTTCCTTGGCGGCATCACGCTTAATCTTGAACCCGCCGAATTTAACAAACGGAGTAGAAGTAGGATAAAGCGGATAGATGCGCAAATCACGATTGCGAACTTCCTGAATATAGCCAGGATTGTTCCAGATAAGCTCGCCCCAGCCTTCGAAGTTCAGGTAACCCATAAACATTTCTCTCTCGGTACCGGTGTTGTCAATAATAAGAGTAGTAAGGCCGTGGGGGAAATTCTCACCATAGGCATTTACCGCCACTGACTTGACGGTCCCTACGTTTTTCACCACACCATAACCATCCTCGAAGCGGCTAGGGCCAGTGATACCATCACTGCTGTCTGCCGGTTCAATTGTTCCATCATCCTGGACATTGGCCTGCGGTTCAAAAGCGGGAATCTCAAACGGCGGTTTGATAATAGCCCAGGAATTGAAGGATTCCACCGGGAAATGAATCCGGACACCCATGACGTTCCCCCACTGTTTGGAGGGAGCCTCTTTGGTGTAGCTCAGGATCATGTTGGGCACTGTCCGTGAGGATGAGGCAAGCCTTACTTCCCAGTTGCCAACAGCAAGGGAAGTCTTCATCACCTGCTTCTGCTCGGTGGTGAAACTACTACCGGCTACATTGGAATAATCCATCATCGTAGCACGGTTTTGGTTCGGCGTGGTATCCTCATCATTGGGGCCCACAGAAACATGGATATCCGCTGTAAGTTTGGCGAAGTCGATAAGCACAGCTTCTTCGGCAAACACGGATCCAGCCACTAAAGACACGACGGCGACAAGAATGAGCATTCTTTTCATGCACAGCTCCTTTCAATAAACACATTGATCTAAAATTGCGTTATCAAAAATATAACGAATTTAAAATATTTTGTCAACGACAAAACGTTTAAATTTACTGTAAAATTATGAAAAAATTTGCAAACCCCCTTGCGGGATTCTAAAATCTTCCATAATATACGCCTCTTGCAAAACCTAGTTGGTTTCGCAACTGGCTTTGCAGTTCCCGCTTTTCTGCTGAAAACTGCATTTTTAAAGGTTTCAGTTGCAAAACTGCATTTTGCAACTACCTTATACTGTTACCGGCAATTCCTTCACGGTAAACGGCCTTTCCGTCTATAAAAAACCGCACGTCCCTGACAAAGGAAAAATTCCTTTTTATACCAGTATAGAGGGTTTGGAAGTTTTTAAGAACTTCCCCGCCTTCCGGGGGCGCCAGTACGGCGTCTTCCGAAAAATCAGCATAAACCACCCCGTCCCGGTACAAGAGGGATCGAAGCCTGGTCTCCCGGGGGAACAAGGGCAGGGAGTCCGCCGAAACGGGCCCCAGCAGCGCTTCTTCTACATACCGGGTTATATTGACCTCTTGGGATGAAGAATGTTTCAACATTCTGTCTTCAACAGTCATCGTCCCATCATCAATAGTATAAAACACAAATGTCCGTCTGGCAAGCCCCAAAACACTAAATTCAATTAAGGCAAGGGCCCCCAGCAAAAACAGCAAAAATAAACGCCACCTGCTCTTGGGCGTCACAACATGGACAAGCGCATTCAGCCAGCTTTTAATACTCCCACTCATTGCGCCGCTGTAAATCCCCCAGAGTGTTCAAAAACTCTTACAAAGTCAGTTATTCCTTTATACAACGCATCGGTAAGTTTCTGCAAGTGTGAATCGGTGGTCATAAGCAGGGCGTCTTCACTGTTGGAAACAAAGCCAAGTTCCACCAGTACCGCAGGCATCCGGCTGTTCCGTACAACAAACCATTTTTCCGCTTTCAGCCCTCTGGAGGGCATGGATTTCCCCATGGTACTCTGAAAAGAATTAAGAATTGACTGGGCTATGATGATACTCTCGGTGGTAAATTCTTCTTCCAGCATGTCGTTTAAAATGGGAATAACTTCGGCTGAATCGGCATATTTTGAATGGTCCAATACATTCCGGCGGTAATCAGGACTTAAATACCAAACTTCGTAGCCCCGGACATTTTTGTTAAGCGAAGCATTGGCATGGATTGAAATATAGATGATTGCCTCGTTGTCCCGCAGCGGCACGGAATTGGCTATGGAGACCCGCTGCTCCAGGCTATAAAAAACATCCCGGTCCCGCGTCATAAGCACCTGCTTGTCCGGGTAGGCGCGTCTAAGCAAGGCATTAAGCTGCTTTGAGGCGTTCAGGACTATATCTTTTTCAACGGCCCTAAGGGGTTTTCCATTAATCGAATGATTGCCCACCGCGCCGCTGTCTTTGCCCCCATGCCCAGGATCGATAATAATCGCGGCAATACGGAAACGGGAACTCTCTTCTTCAAAACTCCGGCTGAATGTGTCTTTGACAATCTGTACAAACGATTCAGGAAAAACCAATTCCCCTCTGTCAAGATAGGGCAGGGGCGCGTTAAAGATTTCCCTGCTGTCAAATACAAAAAAACCGGTTTCCCCTGCCGCGGCGGCTGCGGTAAAAGCCCCATAATGTTCACCGGCGGAAAAAGTCCCGCCCTGCAAAAAAGGGTCCCACTGGAATTCAGCCCGCAAACCGGACGCGCCCAGAGCATTTAAAGTTTCATCAAGGGTAAAGGCCCGTATGGAAGCGGCGGAAAATTGTGTGGGCGACGGGCTGGATACTGTTATATTCTGCGCAAATACAGCCGGCCCCAAACTCATGGCAACTAACAGCAGAATAATTACCAATCGCGTATTTTTTCCGGCAAGACCCCTCAGAGCCTGTTCAAATTGTGGATTTTTGCGGTCAATAGACCGTAAAAATCCCGATTTTCGGGCTCTTTTGGAGCCTGCAAGGTAGAATTTTGGCGTTTGCAACGCCAAAATTCCAGATT
>JAITHQ010000008.1 GCA_031279925.1 Treponema sp.
TATAATCCATGAAAATCCGTGCAATCCGTGGATTTTTCAAGAATTCGCCTGTTCCATGGCAAGAAGCTAAAATCGAGCTTCGTCTTTATTAAGTGGATTGATTATAATATATACGGTGAACAGTTCCCTATCCGCTGGGCGACCTGCTCCGCCAACGCAGAAACATTGTCGTTAACAGCCACATGACCATTTTGAAAAAAGTAATAGGGGAAAATATTTCACTTTGTTCATGAAGTCCTAGGAGGGTAAGCCTTTTAAGTCGGGTTCATGATATAACGCCCTACTATATTATTCATGTCGTAGAGACCAATGCAGAAGATAGAGACAGCAGCGGTGATTTGATCATTCACATAAGCTTGGGTATTGATGCTTTCAATCTTTGGAACAGCCGTTTCGAAAATGGTGGTTTGACGTACCCTTTTCCATTCATCGTCCTTTTCATCAGGTTTATTTGGGTCGGGGTTGCCAGGTTCCTCTTTGCCAGGGCCAGGGGTTGGTTCGGGGATGTTGCCGGGGTCGCAGCCCATCATTACGCCGGCAATTGCAATCATACCGGTTAAAGCAACGGTTGCAACGGTTTCCGTGACAATTTCGGCAATGTTGCCTGCACGGCCCTTTATTAAAGCGATGGCTTTGCCCGCTTTGTCTTTTACGACCTCCAAGACGTAGTCCGCTTTTTTGCGACAACGTCAGCCGTTTTTGTTATTTCTTGCCCTATTCCGCTCACAAAATTCTCCATAAAAATAGGGGTTTTTCATTATTGAGGAGAACATGTCAAGTCCAGCGCAAAACAGCCTTTTTTGGGCCAAAAAACGAAAAGCGGAAGCCTTCCGGGATGTGTAAACGCCGCCCGTTCCCGCATATCGACAAGCCTCCATGCTTCCGGCTATAGTAAATGTGGCAACATGAAAGCGCTAAAAAAGTGGATACTTATTGGTTCCGCGGTTTTCTTCATTATAATAGCGAGTGTTTTCTCCGTTTTTTTTCTCCGTTCCCCGGCGCTTGTTGTAATTGACGCGCCGTTTACCGCCCTGTACGGAACCTGGCGGACCCGGCGGCAGCAGATTCGGGCGTCTGCGGCCCTGTTCAGGCCGGTAAAACCGGTATTTGTCGCCGATGGCGTGGGCGCCGATGTGCTGGTTTTTGCGGTCGAAGAGGCATCTTCCCGGCCCTATTGCGTACTTTTTCCCCACCGTTACCGGGAAGCGGCTTTGCGGTACCATGAAGAGTTCCCCGAAATACCTGTTGCGTTGATCAGAGGAAGGGCTGCGGGGGCGTATTTTCCTGATAGTACTGAAGAGGCGGATTTGTTCGAGTTTCAGACAGACCGGGAAACAGACCTCTACCGGGCAGGCGTCTGCGCCGGCATTATCAGTAATGCGGGGCAGGATGCCCTGGAACCAGAGGAAAACAGGCCCCGGCAGAGCATAATCGTTGTTTTTACCGACATCCAGATGCCGATGAACGAGCGGGAGCCGTTTGCCAGAGGGGTCCAGGAGCAAAACCCGCAGCAGGAGGTAATGTTCCTGAATTCAATCTCTTCGATGCCCGAAGCGGAGGAAATTTCCTGTGTGGTTATCGAAGGCTCCGGGCAGGGCTACCTGGAAAAAAATCTGAAGATTCCAGTGATTCTTTTCACCTGGCTGGATCCGGCACTTACTGCCCGTGAAGTGTTTGCGATTTTTGACGATTCCCCCTGGGCTTTGGCGGTCCCGGCGGTCAAAATGCTGGTAAAAGAACAGATCGAAGGAAAAATTTCTTCAAAACTACTGTTTTTTTCGGCAAGAATTGCCGATAATGGGGTATTCAGACAGTTGAAAGATTCGGCGGATAAATCGTTGTGAAAATGAGGAACAGAGTTTTTTTTAAATTGAAATTGTAAAACTGAAGTTTTGTAATTTCTTCCGTTGACAAAAAATGAATAAAGAAATATACTACAGTAGTAACAATTTTTGTAAAGGAGAAAGGGATGAAATATGGCAGTTTAAAAGCTGTTTGCCTTATTGTCTTGGCATGCGTAACAGTTTTATCAGCTTATGGTGACGAAGTTACCACTGACTTGTCTTCAATTGTTTTGGAGGCATTTAACGGTGATACCGCCCATGAATGGACTGTAGGAAGCAAAACCCGGAATTATGAATATTCATGGGCTGTTGCCGCCAGTAAATTTGCAACCAAAAACGATAACGAGAGTTACCCCAAGACTACGTATGTCGATGCCTGGCCGATGGCCCTTTTTGGCACAAATCGTGAAGGCAAAACGATTAAGAGTTTTGGTATCAACGGTAATTTTGATCGCCGGGGATACAACTGGGTAGATGTCTATCCTGTTGACTCTGATGGATCTACGCCGTTCGAGATACCTATACCGGGCCGGACACGTAATATCGATCTTTGGGTATGGGGGTCAAATCTCAATTATTACATCGAAGCCTATATACGCGATTTCCAGGGAGTGGTGCATGCCATTCGGCTTGGCGATATCGCTTATACCGGCTGGAAAAATTTGAAGGCCAATATCCCCAATAGTATCCCCCAAACCAAGCGGATACAGCCCAATTTGGCGCAGTTGCATTTTGTCAAATTCCGCATCTGGACGGGTCCTACTGAAAATGTCAACAATTTCTACATTTACTTCAAACAATTAAAGGTGCTTACCGATACCTTTGAAAGCCTCTTTGATGGTGACGAGTTGGCAGATCCCGATCTTGTGCCAGAGTTCTGGGCAAATTCCGGCGATGACGCCGCCAGTAATTAACAGGAGAGTCAAAATGAAACGTGTTGTAATATTTGCGTTATTTCTTATTGTTGCCGTCGGCTTGGTTTTTGCCCAGCAGGAAGTTGGTGAGCCAAATCCTGAAAGCATTGGAATCGATTCTGCTCAACAGCAGTTAAAAGAAGTGTCGGTTGACAAGTTTGAACATGACGGTTTCTGGCGTTCTTCGATGTCCGGCGATGAAGGCTACGTTGTCGCCAGGCTGTTTTCCGGCGGTCCTTCGGCCAAGGAAGCTATTCCCGAAGAAGATGGAATGGACATTCCGGATCAATACGTACTGGGTACCAGGGTAGATTTTCTGCACCGTGGGTATAACAGTTTTACGGTTTATCCTACCCGTCCAATTCCTATCGAGGGAATCACCAAAACCGTTTCCATGTGGATCATAGGGCGGAATTTTAACCATGAGATAAAACTTCTTATCCAGGATTATTTTGGAAGAAACTATGAAATCTACATGGGAAAACTTAATTTCCAGGGCTGGAAAAAACTGACGGTGGCTATTCCTCCCCAGCCGGATGATGGCGTTAACGGGGTGGTACAGCGCAGTTATCACTACAATAACCAGATGGGCATCAGAATTACGGGCTTTAGGATTGACTGCGATCCTATGGAAGCCTATGGCAGCTACTACATCTACTTTGACGACCTGCGGGCGGTAACAGATCTTTTTGCCGAAAACAGCCGCGATCCTGATGATATGGCAGATGGCTGGTAGCATTAGTTGCTTTGTTGTATGCAACAAAGGTAAGAACAACATACCCAGGCTGATGGGCGGGCTTGTTGGTTAAATAGAGGGAGTGAAAGGCTGAATATCGCTTTTCACTCCTTTTTTTTACCATTTTGTATGTAAAACAGGCGACGAAAGCCGCTGCCAAGGATTGCATTGTTTGCCTTTTTTTGAATACCATTTATGCTATGACGCTATGGTTTGCTACGGGCAACGCCCACAAAAAGATGGAGCTTGCCGCCATTCTTACCGCTGGAATACCGGACGGTTTTTGCGAGATACGGATACCCGCCGATGCAGGGCTGGAATTTGACCCAGAGGAAAACGGCAACAGTTTTTACGAAAACGCCCTGCTTAAGGCAAGGGAACTGAGCCGTCTGTTGCTGGAACGGCGTCCCCCGCAGTACAGTCCGGGCGATCCGGTAATTGCCGATGATTCTGGCCTTTGCGTAGACGCCCTTAACGGTAGGCCGGGAATTTTATCGGCACGGTATGCCGGCGCCAAAGGCAGCGGCGGCAGAAAGAAACTTTCCGCAGGGGAACGTAACGCCCTGCTTCTTGCGGAACTGGGGGATAAGCCCCTGCGGAGCGCCCGTTTTGTCTGTGCAATGGCCTTGCTTTTTAGCGATGAGCGTTTTTTTCTGGTTCAGGAAACAGTTGAAGGGGAAATCGTAAGGGGGGCTGAACAGGCAAAGGGCGCGGGGGGCTTTGGCTATGACCCGGTTTTCTTTATTCCATGCCTGGGCAAGACTATGGCGGAACTTTCCGAAGAAGAGAAAAACCAAATAAGCCACCGGGGCAAGGCGGGAAGGATGATCGCGGTATTTTTGGAAAAAAATTATTTTGCAAAGGGTGTATGCCCTGCCGCCTGCGGTGAGGTTGGTTGATTCGTGAGTCCTAAAGGGGAAGGAAGTTGATTTAACCAGGAAACATATTTAAGGATAGCCGGTTTCAAAAATTCTGTGTAAAACTGGCTTTATACACAGAGTTTGCAGCTTGCGCATACCCGCAACGCGCCTTTGTCTTAGAGCCTGTTCAAATTGTGGATTTTTGCAGTCAATAGACCGCAAAAATCCCGATTTTCGGGCTCTTTTGGAGCCTGCAAGGTAGAATTTTGGCGTTTGCAACGCCAAAATTCCAGA
>JAITHQ010000016.1 GCA_031279925.1 Treponema sp.
CAAAAAGAATCCGATACTGGGATAGTGAGCATCCTAAAATATTTGGCAGCCTTGTGGACGGCGGTTGCGGTGTATTCCATCTTTTCCCTGTTTTTCGGGGCAATGGGCTTTTCCGCCCAGGGACAGCTTCTTGCCGAGCGGGACCGGCTGTGGGCCAACCAAAAAAACCTTGCGCTTATCAATAATGAACTGGAAAATACCACAAACAGCCTGTTGTACGATAAGGATGCCATTGCGGTTCACGCCAGGCAGCTTGGATATGGCCGCGAAGATGAACGGTTTATCCGTATCGTAGGGCTTGGCGGGATAAAAAACCCCAATACCGCCGCAGGCCAGGCTTTTTTTGCCGCAGCTCCCGATTACATTCCCGATATCGTCATTAAAATTATCGCCATCTGCGCCGGTTTAACGGTTTTTGCGTTTTTGTTCATTATCGATTTACTTCGTTCACATGATCTTGATTAACTGATCCGGTTTTAAAACCCAAGCGCTTGATCTTCGTGTTTCAACCGGCTCATCTTACAAGCCATGAAAACACAGATTGAAAAAGCCCGATTGTAAAACCCAGTATCGCCCCAAACACATCGATCCATTTAAGCTGATTTGCCATTACATCAAGAATGATCCGTTCTACCCGGATCATGTCAAGGGAATCGATCCGCCCGGAAACGAGTGTCTTTACATTAACCGAGTTGAGCGCGTTTTCGATCTGGGTGTCGGCAATGCGGAGCAGGTAGGAGACAAGCAGATCATCAAATTCTTTTTTCTGTTCGCCATTTATTGAAAGAAGTCCTGCCAAATCCTGCCCCCCGTACTTGTCCAGCAGGGAATTTTTTATGACATCCAGAAGGCCCTCTTGCGCCGGTTCTCCAGCGCGGCCAACAGCCGCCGTCAATTTTTTTACCGCTTCCTCGACGCTGGAAAAACCCAGTGCGGGCAGCAGTTCCCCAAGCGGTTTCCTTGCCTGGGCAATTACCAGTCCGGCAATCATGCGGCTCATGGGGGGCTTTTCGGAGGCAAACAGCCGGGAAAGGGACTCGTCCAAAAGGCCAAGAAGCTGCAGCCGGATCGAGTCGCCTGAAAGGAGGCCGGCGGCCTGATCGATAAGGTCGTCAATAATTTCCGGCATCCGCTCATGCAGGGTGCGGTCGTACTGGCCCGCTGAAATAAAAAAACGCTGAAACACATTGAGTTTAAGAATCGCGCCGGCCAGAAAAATTCTGCCCTGCGCTTCAAGCTGCCGGTGAATATCGTCCCGCCGTAAAAGGCGGATAAGGGCTTGCAGAGCGCCGGGGTAGATTTTTTCCGCCTCGTCCCGAATCCGCTCCGCGATAAATTCCGCTTGTCCCCGCAGTTCCCCTTCGACAAAACGCCCGATGCGCGTTTCATCCCCGGCGCTTGCACCCTCCGGTTCAGGGCGGAGCAGGTCAAAAAGACTTAGGTTCAGGTTATTCGTAAGGGACATGATCACGGCGGTAACACAGCCTTCAAAGGCGGGGGAACGGATAACAGAAGCGGTAAGGGAGCGGGCAAACGCCTTTAATCCCGGCGCGGCGCTTTCCGTATTAACAATCTCACGCAGGGGGCTTCCCAGCAGTTTGGCGGAAAACCGCCCAATCGAAGCGCGTATCTTTTCCCGGACATCTTCGTTCTTGAACCTCTGCCGCAAAAGTTCCGGCGTTAAAAGTTCCCGCTCGACCATACCGCCGATACTCAGCGCCAGTTTATGCCGCTGCCGGGGCAGTATGCCCGGCGTAAACGGCAGCCTGACGCCAAATACACGAATCTCCCGCAGGGGCCTAAACAGCATCTTGATGGCGATTACGTTGGTAACAAAACCGATAAGCGCGCCTGCCAGCGGTGGAAACGCAAAGAGTAGAAATGTTTTCACCGGCCCATGGACTCCGATGCGGTTTCCGCCCGCATTTCATTATCGTAAATGTCCACCACCGCTTCCCGCAGCCAGCCCCGGTAGGCCCCGTCGGCATGCACCCAGGATTCAGACGAAGCTCCCTTTTTGATAATTTTCCGTTCAAGGATTCGGACAATAGCCCCCTGCCGCAGGTAGCCCGGCGAAGCGCTGCCTTCCGCAGGCTCGGCGGTAACGTGGGTATAGGGCACATTGATAACCCCAAAACCGATAACCTGCCTGGACAGGGGGGATGTGACCGGCGGGACCAGCGGCGTTTCGTCATTTTTTCCGCCGCAGGAACCCAAAAACGGCAAAATAAGGAAACACAGGGCGATCATTACTTGACGGCAATGGCGGTAAGCCTTTACTCTCATATAATGAAAAATATATCCGCTTTTCTGGTTTTAGTCACCATTTTGTGTCTGCCCGCCCTTGCGCAGGAAGCGGAAAATGACGGCGCTTTTAACAGGAAGGAAAGCGGTTACGCCGTTTCCATAACTCCCCAGTTCGGAATGCTCTACGGTCAGGCGGAGGAGATCGTATACCCTACCGACACCAAAGGCGAAATGATGAGCCAGCTTTTGTGGGATCTAAAGCCCCTGTTTTACTACGGCCTTTCGATGGAATTGTCTCCCGCTAAAGCGGCGGAGCGCTGGGGCTTTTTTTCTGTTCTTTCGCTGAAAACCGGTATCCCCGGCATAACCGGCGTCATGGAGGACAGGGACTGGCTGTCGATAGAAAACGGCGAACTTACCCATTATTCGATCCATGACAACGAAACCAGGGAAATGCTCTGGCTGGATTTTTCCGCGGGGTTTTCTTTTCCCCTGCCCCCGCTGTTTATTTTTAAGGCATTTGCCGGTGTATCGTATATGCGTTTTTCTTTTTCCGGCTGGGACGGGCATGGTACCTACGCCTTAGAAGATCCGCCAAATTCGTATATCTACAAGCCCATTACCGAATCTCCCTTGGAGTACGATTTTTCCGGAAAGGTAATCAACTATACCCAGCGATGGCTGCTCGTTGCGCCGGGGCTTTCCCTTTCCTTCCGGTTCCTTGGATTTTTTTCTTTTGATCTTGCTTTTCAGATAAGCCCTCTTATTTTCTGCAATGATTTAGATGAACATTTGTCAACGACTGTTCAGACGCAATACAGGGACTATATGAGCGGGGGGATTTTTCTTGAACCACGGGGCGGATTCACTTTTACCGCCACTGAATGGCTCTCCCTTCAATTTGAATTTGCCTGGCGCTATATTGACGGATCGAGGGGTACAATATACTCAAAAACCTACGGCGATGCTGTCGGCAATTATGGTCTTGGCTTAAGCGACTCCGGGGCCGGATTATCGGTTATGGATGCCCGCATCCTGTTCAAGGTACAGCTTTAAGGCGGGGAGCAGGGACCGGTCCGAACCGGCGAAATCAAGCCGCTCAATTTCGCCTAACGAAGCCCACCGCCACTGTGAATGTTCTTTCATGCAAAATTGCAAGCCCTTAAAAAAAATGCGGTATGCGCGCAATTCAAACTGAAAGCCCTTATGCGTAAATTGGGCGCAGGCCAACAGGGGGCCGGTTTCTATCTGAACGCCGAATTCCTCAAGATACTCCCGCCGCAAGGCAGCCTCGCCGCTTTCGCCGTTTTCCACTTTCCCTCCGGGAAACTCCCATTTGCCCCCAAGGTCTCCGCCGTCTTTCCGTTTTGCGATAAAAAGCCTGCCGTCTTCGATGGCGATTCCCGCAACGGAACGCTTGTACTGCGGCATGGCTCCCCCTACAGGAACAGCGCCTGGGGAAAAAGAAAGTGCAGCAGTGCCGCCGCAAGCAGGGCAATACCCGCAGCCTTTTTGTAATGAAGAAAGGCGTCGCCTATGCGGTCAAGTTTTCCCCCGGCTTCTTCGGCGGACAATGAGGAATGTTCCCGGTAATATCCAAAAACAAGAATAAACCCCGCCGCAATACCCGCCAGGGCGGGAAGGAGATCCCCCAGAAGAGGTATGTTATCCAGTACAGGAGAGAGGAGCTTGAGTATGCCGGTGGCGGCGGTCAGTATACCCAGGACAAGCCGGAATGTACTGTTTCGCAGCGAATAATGCAGGCTGTTTTCAATCGAACCGGTATCCCCGCCGTCTCCCGTGATCAGTATATAACCGGTTACGCCGTTAAGCAGTATGGATAAAAAATAGAGTTGAATCATTGCACACCCCCAATTAAAATAAACTGGAAACCCGCTTCTGGTCAACTGTGTTGTATGGGGCGGTATCCTGACGCCGTCTTTAGCCGGATACAGTAATACCTCCTAAGAGCCTGTTTAAAATCTGGAATTTTGGCGTTGCAAACGCCAAAATTTTACCTTGCAGGCTCTAAAGTACCAAGCCCGCCAATAATTTGGAATCAAAACCCTTATTTTTCCCCAATTTACGGGGTTCAAAGCCCAAAAATTGCCAAAAATTGATTTTCCATTCTGTATTTCTCGATAACCTTGTATAGAAATGAAAACTGGTGTATCATTACCGGAGTTTATGCACGGTGAGGAATTATGAAAAAAGAGCCAAGCGCCGCCGCCGGACAGCCGGGCCAGAGTCGGCAGCGAAAACAGGCGCGGCAGGCAAAACTGGTACTGGAGGACGGAGCGGAGTTTTCCGGCTGGTCATTCGGCAAGGCCCGTTCCCAGGCCGGGGAAGTGGTGTTTACTACCGGCATGACCGGCTATCCCCAGTCCTTAACCGACCCCAGCTTTAAGGGGCAGATTTTGGTTTCCACCTATCCGCTGGCGGGGAATTACGGCGTGCCGGTGCGGGCAAAGGGCGAGCCGTTTTTTGACGGGCAGGGGATTCCCGTGCATTTTGAATCCGGCCATATTCAGGCCGCCGGTTTTGTGGTAGCGGAACTTTGCGAGGAGCCGAGCCACTTTGCCGCAGGCTGCACCCTTTCGGCCTGGCTTGAAAAGGGAAACGTGCCGGGCCTGTGCGGCATCGACACCCGCGCCCTTACCAAACGGCTGCGCGAGCGCGGCGTTATGCGGGGCAAAATTCTGGTGGAGGGCAGCCGGGATATTACGATTGATTCCGGCGTGGTGACCAATCCGGTGGCGGCTGTTTCGCATACCGAAGTAAAGACCTTCCTGCCGGACGGAACAACAGCGCATACCAATACCAGGCGGTTGAAAATCGCGCTCGTTGACTGCGGGGCAAAGGCCAACATTTACCGCTGCCTGCTTGCGCGTAACGTTGAAATCGTGCGCGTCCCCTGGAACCATGACGCGGCGGCTATGGACTGGGACGGGCTGTTTTTATCAAACGGCCCCGGCGACCCCAAGGACTGCGGCAAAACAATCGCCATGGTACGCCGCGCCTTTGGCGTGGGCAAGCCCATTTTCGGCATCTGCCTGGGGAATCAAATTATGGCGCTGGCAGCCGGGGCCGACACCTACAAACTGCCCTACGGCCACCGGGGGCAGAATCAGCCCTGCGTGGAAAGCGGAACCAGCCGCTGCTATATCACGAGCCAGAACCACGGCTACGCGGTGCGCGCCGAAACCCTGCCCCGGGGCTGGGAAGCCTGGTTCACCAATGCCAATGACGGCACCATCGAAGGCATCCGCTCGCGGAACCAGCCCTTCCAGGCGGTGCAGTTCCACCCCGAAGGCTGCCCCGGCCCCCGCGACACCGAATTTTTAATCGACCGGTTTATTGAACAGGTGCGGGAATTCAAACAAACAGCCCAAGGCGCGGAGGCAGTCTAAATGAAAGAAACCGTCAGCAAAGTACTCGTCCTCGGTTCCGGCGGCCTTAAAATCGGGCAGGCCGGGGAATTTGATTACTCTGGCTCGCAGGCGCTGAAAGCCTTGCGCGAAGAAGGCATTACCAGCGTTTTGATTAACCCCAACATCGCCACCATTCAAACCAGCGAAGGCATGGCGGACCGTACCTACTTTTTGCCGGTAACGCCTGAATATGTGCGGCAGGTCATCGAAAAGGAAAAGCCCGGCGGCCTCTTGCTCTCGTTCGGCGGGCAGACCGCCCTGAACTGCGGCGTCGCCCTTGACCGGGACGGCACACTCTCCCGGTACGGGGTGCGGGTTTTGGGAACGCCGGTCGCCACCATTGAGGACACCGAAGACCGCGAGCGTTTTGTACACCGCTTAAACGAAATCGGGGCGCTTACCCCGCGCAGCGTTGCGGTGAACGATACGGATACGGCGGTCAAGGCCGCAGAAGAAATCGGCTATCCGGTAATGGCGCGGGTTGCCTACGCGCTCGGCGGCGCGGGTTCCGGCATGTGCCGCAGCGAGGCGGAGCTGCGCAGGCGATGCGACCGCGCCTTTGCCAAAACCAGCGAGGTACACGCCGCGCCCCAGGTGCTGGTGGAAGAATGGCTCGGCGGCTGGAAGGAGATCGAATACGAAGTTGTCCGGGACGGGGCGGACAACTGCATCACCGTCTGTAATATGGAAAACTTCGACCCCCTGGGGATCCACACCGGGGAAAGCATCGTGGTGGCCCCCTCCCAGACCCTCACCGACTCGGAGTACCACAATCTCCGCCGACTCGCCATCGAGGTGATCCGCCACCTGGGCATCGTGGGGGAGTGCAACATCCAGTACGCCCTGGACCCCGCCTCCGAAGACTACCGCATCATCGAAGTCAACGCCCGGCTCTCCCGCAGCTCCGCCCTGGCTTCCAAAGCCACCGGCTACCCCCTGGCCTTCGTGGCCGCCAAACTCGCCCTGGGCTACACCCTCATCGAGATCGAAAACCGGATCACCCGGGCCACCAAATCCTGCTTTGAACCCGCCCTGGACTACTGCGTGGTCAAAGTCCCCCGCTGGGACCTCTCCAAGTTCAAAAATGTGGAAAACCGCATCGGCTCGGAAATGAAATCCGTGGGGGAGGTCATGTCCATCGGCCGCAGTTTCGAGGAAGCCCTGCAAAAGGCCCTCCGCATGACCGGCACCGGCGCCCCGGGCCTCTCGGCCGGCGAAACCCTCTGCGGCCCCGGCGCGGCAAACCTCCACGGCGCCCTCACCAAACCCACCGACCGCCGGATCTTCAACGTCTACCGCGCCCTGGCCCAGGGCTGGACCGTGGACCGTATCCACAAACTCACCAAAATTGACAAGTGGTTTCTGCACAAGATCGCGGGAGTGCTGGAAATCGAGCGGGATCTGGGGGGGGGAAGTCTCCCCCCTGGGGCGCACGCCCCAGCTTCGCTGGGGAACGTTGCGCCCCACCCCCCTCTGCGGGGCTCTGCCCCGCAACGCCCCGCCGGGGGGCCCAGGCCCCCCGGACCCCCCGGTTATGAGTTGCTGGCACGGGCCAAGCGGGCCGGGTTTTCCGATGCCCGGATCGGGGAACTCACCGGACGCACGGAAATGGAAATCCGCGCCCTCCGGGAGGAGTACCGCATCCGCCCCGCGATCAAACAGATCGACACCCTCGCCGCCGAATACCCCGCCAAGACCAACTACCTCTACATGACCTACGGCGGCTCCTCCGACGACGTGGCCCCCTCGGGCCGGGGGGTCATGGTCCTGGGTTCCGGGGCCTACCGCATCGGCAGCAGCATGGAGTTCGACTGGTGCTGCGTCAACGTCGTGGAAACCGCCCGGAAGCTGGGCCGCTATTCCATCATGGTCAACTGTAATCCCGAGACCGTCTCCACCGACTACGATATGTGCGACCGCCTCTACTTCGAGGAACTCACCCTGGAACGGGTGCTGGACATCTACGAAAAGGAACGCCCCGAGGGGATCATCCTCTCCATGGGGGGCCAGATCCCCAACAACCTCGCCACCCGGCTCTACGACGCCGGCGCGCTGATCTACGGCACCGGCACCCGCTCCATCGACATGGCCGAGGACCGGAACAAATTCTCCGCCCTCCTGGATAAGCTGGGCATAGAGCAGCCCGAGTGGAAGGAACTGACCGGCCTCGACTCCGCCAGGGCCTTCGCCGCCGAGGCAGGCTACCCCGTGCTGATCCGCCCCAGCTACGTCCTCTCCGGGGCGGCCATGAACGTGGCCTGGGACGA
>JAITHQ010000023.1 GCA_031279925.1 Treponema sp.
AGTCAATCCACTTAATAAAGACGAAGCACGATTTTAGCTTCTTGCCAGGGAACAGGCGAATTCTTGAAAAATCCACGGATTGCACGGATTTTCATGGATTATACCGGTTCTGGGGAACTCAAATCCAAACGCAGTTTTGTAGCCCGTAGGGCGAAAAACTGCAAGAGTCTGTGCAAAACTAACCGAGTTTTGCACAGGCTCCCGTATCTTCATTTTTTTCCCGAAAATGTCTATAATATAGTATATGCCTCAAGCAACCGATTTGTATTCTATTTTACGCGGATATGCCTATAAAAACCATTCAGCCTATATAGATATTGAAGGCTTTCTGGGTTTTCTTGAAAATTATGCCGCCCGTAAAGCCCCGGAACAGCCTGAATGGATAAAATGGGCGACTGACGCCAAACCTAAATTTTGGGCCGATTTTCCCGCTCTTGCGGAAAAAGGAAAATGCGTTCTGCTGGCCGATACCAAAGAAGGCCGGATATATATGCCATTTTTCTACCATGAACAGCTTTTGGAGGCATATACTGACATTGACAAAATGGCGGATATTCCTTTTCCCACCGAAGAAAACCTTAAAATGGATATTCCTGAAGGTAATCTGTGCATACTAAGCCTTAGTTCCGATTTGGAGATATTTTTTGACCAGCCGGAAGACACGGGGAAACAGGCAGGCGCGACTCCGCCGTATTCCACGGAAGGGCCGGATATATGGAATCCGGCGACCATCATCAAACTGCTCTTTCCCCAGGACTATGGTTCCGCCCTGGTTACCGCATCCATGATACCTCACCAGCTTATGGAAATAGCCCTCGTTAAAATAAGGTACTATCTTCAGAATCACAATAACAAAGTGCATGTGTTGAACAAACTTATTCCCCGGCTCCAGGGCAAGGAAAAATTCCTGCGGCAAATACTCGATCAGATTATGCTCCGCCCGTTTGACTGTCTTAACGACATGGAAAGGCTTGTCGATTTTCCCTACCTTTTTTGGACTTATTTCTGTCCATTGATCAAAGACGAAATAAAAAGGGGAAACGATTATCTTAACGAAGACCTTGCCGCGCTTCAGGCGGTATGTATTATTGAAGAATGCAGCAGTTTCTACCGGGCAAAGGTGGCAAAAAAGCGCGAGGTGGATATCGCCTTTAAAACGCTGGAAGTACGCATGGAGCAAAGTCCTTGGCTTTACTCCCTGGATGACATTGTAAAGTTTACCACAGACAAAAGAATTCCTTTGCTGGAGATTTATTCCAACAAGGAACTGGAAAGATATATTCAAAAAAATCTTACCGAAGGTGTCGACAATGAACTGCCCCCCTGGTTTACCGTTCAGGGCATGGGCAGGGGCGGGCGCTGGTTTATAAAAAAGGAAAAATATCTGCCCCTGTGCGCCCAAATGCTGATCGAGGCAAGACAGCCGGTTAAAAAGGCCGTTACCAGCCGCTGGACAAAATTACTGCGGGAATTCCGAACCGAACCCGCCATGGAAAAAGATATTGAATTTGACCGGCTGCTTGCGGTCTATACCAAATCCGTCAATTCCACTTTGGCGGGTATTCTGGAAGATCCCAGGCTTTTCTGGGTATACGAAGAACTGGACAGTGTTAAAGGGGCTGTTCCGCCTTCGTCACGGATATTCCAAAACGGAAGATTAATCCCCATGAACGCGCTGTATGTAATTCGCCGCAAGGATCTGCTTGCCGATGCCCGGATGCATCTGCCCGCCTGGTATTCAATACCTGTTCTTACGGCTGTTTTTGCTTTCTTTAAAAATTTTGGAACGAAAAAGAAAAAACGCGGCCAGGTTGAATATACCGTTGAAAACGATGAAAAAGCTGTGACAGGAGATAAAGAGTCAAGTGAATTGCTGCAAAGTGTGCGGGCGGTGCAGGCTGCGCTGGTCCCGCAGGGGAAGACTTTAGAGGAGTGTCTTTCCCGGCTTGGGGCGCGGTGGAGCAAACTTCTTAATAAAAAAGACCGGGAAAACCTGATAATTGATGTACAATCCCTGGTGAAAGATTATTTGCGGCGGGCCATGAGGGTTCATAAAACAAAAAAGATTACCCGTGAAGGTTTAAGTGAAATGTCCACCTACCTTGTTGCCAGTACCCCCGCCCTGCAAAATCTTGGAGACCAGGAATCCCTTCACCGCTACATGGAACTGTATATGTTAAAACTTCTGTTAAGCCGCAGATAAGGGAGCCTTTTTCAAAACCGGCTGGTTTTGAAAAAGGCTTCGGGCAACCGGCAAAAGCCAGGATTTTCCACCTAAATCCAAGGGAATGGGGAATATAAAAAGGGTAAAGCTACAGCCCAAAGCGCTGGCTTAATTCCTTTAGGTGGCTGCCAATAAAAAAAGCGCCGTAGCTGGTTAACACAATGCCTATGGTAATGCCCACCGGCAGCAAAAAAGACATGCCGGCGGCAAGGGCTATTTTGTTAAAGTCTATGCCCAAAAAGGCGGTGCCAAGCGATACCAGTATAATAAGGCCGGTAATTACCCATCCCCGTGTGGAAAGGCCGCCCGGCGTTACCGTAGCTTCTTCCGCCTCAAGCGCGGCAAGCGATTCGCCCTCTTCCAGAGCAATCATCGCCATTACGGAATCTTCAAAGCCGGGGGCGGGGGGCAGAAAATCGCTGCGGAGTATGTCCCTGGTTACCTCAAAGCGTTCAACTTCCTGGGCGCAATCGGGGCAGGTAAGCAGGTGCAGGCCAATCCGTATCTGCTGCAGCAGGGGCATAGGTTCCCCTCCTGAATAATCATACACGGTATCTAAAATTTTTCCACAGCTCATACAAGCCTCCTCTACCTTCCCTGTTGTTTTTTAAAGAAAAATCCATTCGCCCTGGTCACTCAGGAACCGGCTCAAGTTTTCCCCGCAGCAGTTTTTTTGCCCTGAACACGTGGGACTTGATTGTGTTTACCGGAAAACCGGTAATTGCCTCTATCTCCTGATAGGAGCGATCATAAAAAAAGAACATATCCACACAGATCCGGTAACGGGCGGGAAGGTCCTTTAGGGCTTCCAGTACCGTTTCCCGCGCCGTTTTGCGCAGCAGCATCCGTTCCGGGCTGTCGTTGTCATGCGCCGGAATGCCGGCCCATTCTTCCTCCGCAAGGCTTCGGTATTCCTTTTTCCGGTTTACCCCGTTTACCGCCGTATTGTAGGCGATTTTGTACAGCCATGTTGAAAAACGGCTTCTCCCTTCAAAACGGGAAAGACTGCGGTACACCTTAAGAAAAACCTCCTGGGTAAAATCGGAGGCGTCCTCCGTGTTACGGAAAAAACTTAAGCCCATTCCATACACGGCCCGTTCATGCCGCCGCACCAGCAGCCGGAACAGGTCTTTTTGGCCCGCGATAATCTGACTTACAATAAGCTGATCATCAAAAGGGGAATCAACGTTTGTTTCACCGCCCGGTTCAGTCCTATTATCCCCATTCAGGATACCCGGATTCATTGGGCCTTTTCGCTGCGTTTTATTCCATAATAGGCCAACAAGCCAACCCCCATAGCCAAAGGAATAATACCGCCCAACAGGCCATAACTGGCCCGTTCGATAATGGCCAGCAGCACCGTTAAAGCAATGCCCACGCTGCCCAAAAGCAGACCGGCAAGAAGGCTGAATGAAAGCAGGTTAAAATCCGGCTTGTTGTAATGCCCTGCCTGGATAAGCAGAATTCTGCGCCGGTGATTCCACAGCAGGTAGAAAAAAATTACCACCGACCCCATAACAATCCCCACAATGGGAATTATGGCGATAAGCACCTGGGCTGCGGCGGAAGAAAGCTGCTCCATAAAACCGGCTCCTGCATCCAAACCAGACATTTAACCCTTTTCAAAATCCGGTTGATCTTGAAAAAGCCTTTGGAAAAACCGGCAAAAGCCCGTTTTGTACATCTAAATCTGGGGCTGTTTTTCAAAACTAACGTTTTGAAACTGGCTCACTATTCCTATAGTATATCATTTTTTATCCTTTTGTCAATTGAGCGAATTGCGACATAATTAATCTAACCGAAGAGGGGCGGAAGGCAACCGGAATCTTTAAAACTATCTAAGAGCCTGTTCAAATTGTGGATTTTTGCGGTCAATAGACCGTAAAAACCCCGATTTTCGGGCTCTTTTTGAGCCTGCAAGGTAGAATTTTGAACAGGCTCTAAAACTATCTAAAAGTTGGCCCTGTATTATTTCCCCCAAAAAATTCAAATTATCCCTTGACACAATTCTCTTGTTACTATATAAAGAAACATATAGCGTTTCTGTAAATAGAAACGTAAAATTGAATTGATAATGAGGCGAATATGAACAACAAACCGGTTCCCGAAAGCGTCATGGCCCTGGCGGGGGAGTATCGCAGAATTCCGGTGTGGAAAAAAATTCCCGCGGGCGGGCGGCAGGCGGCGGATGTGTTTTTGGCGCTGAAAAATTTAAGCCGCCAGTGTTTTATTCTGGAAAGCCTGGAAGACCCCCAGCGCTGGGGGCGTTATACGTTTATTGGCTACGACCCCAGGCTGGAAATTACCTGTCTGGACGGCATGGTACAAATCAAGAACGGAACCACCCTGCGTATCGAGACCGGCAGCCCCGGTTCATACATTAAAAAAATTATTGACGATAACCACAGTCCCCGGCTGCCGGAACTGCCGCCTTTTACCGGGGGGCTCGTGGGCTATTTTTCCTGGGATTATATCAAGTACAGCGAGCCGGGCCTGAAACTGGACGCGGCGGATGAGGAAGGCTTTAAGGACGCCGACCTGATGCTGTTTGACAAAATCGTTGTGTTTGATAACCTTGAAAAAAACATTGTCATTATTGTAAACATGAATACTGACGCGCCGGAAGAAAATTACCGCCGCGCCCTGGGCGAGATTAATCACCTAACAGCCATTGTAGAAACGGGGGACAAGGCAAAGCCCGCGCCGCTTGTTATTCAATCCCCGTTCCGCCCGCTTTTTGACCGCAGGCAATATTGCGCAATGGTGGAAACGGCCAAACGCCACATCAAAGAGGGAGATATTTTTCAGGTGGTGCTTTCCAACCGTCTGGAAGCCGATGTTGCGGGGAGCCTCTTTGACACTTACGCGGCGCTGCGGCGGCTTAACCCCTCGCCGTATATGTTTTACTTTTCCAGTGATGACATTGAAATTGCCGGGGCATCGCCTGAAACGCTGGTTAAGCTGGAAGACGGAAATCTTTTTACCTTTCCGCTGGCGGGAACCCGCCCCCGTGGAAAAACACGGGAAGAAGACGCGGCCCTTGAAAAAGAGTTGCTGGCAGACCCCAAAGAGCTGGCGGAACATAACATGTTAGTCGATCTGGGGCGAAACGATATTGGCAAAATCAGCGAGTTTGGCAGCGTAACAGTTGAAAAATATTTATCGATAGAACGTTTTTCCCATGTAATGCACATCGGCTCCACCGTGCGGGGCAGTATTCAAAAAGGGAAAAGCGCCCTTGACGCAATTGACGCGGTGCTTCCGGCGGGAACCCTTTCCGGTGCGCCGAAAATACGCGCCTGCGAGATTATCAATAAACTGGAAAACAACAAGCGGGGGCTGTATGGCGGCGCAATCGGCTACATTGCCTTTACCGGCAACATGGACGCATGCATTGCCATACGGATAGCGTTTAAGAAAAACGGCAAAGTTTTTGTCCGTTCAGGCGCGGGCATCGTGGCGGACAGTGTGCCGGAAAAAGAATTTGACGAGTGCGGAAACAAAATGCAGGCGGTAATTGCCGCATTGCAGGAGGCGGCGCAATGATTCTGTTAATCGACAATTACGACAGTTTTTCGTATAACCTGTATCAGCTTGCCGGAACCATTGAGCCGGACATA
>JAITHQ010000103.1 GCA_031279925.1 Treponema sp.
CTAACCCCAAAGTTTTTAAAGTATGTTTCGGCTAATTCAGGGGTAATCGTTTTTGCCGCTTGTCCCCCCCCCCCCCCCCATATTAATCTGGAGGTTCACCAGGCGGCGACCGTCGGGGGTATACTGCTGCGCGGCAAAATCTTCGTCTATCTCCAGCGGCGGGTTAAGGCAGGCGCTTACTGCCAGTAAAGCGCAAAGGGCGCTTATATCGAACATTGTACGAAACAGCTTGCTATTACGCATAAAATGTGCTTCCTTATGAACTATTTTGACCCAATTTCGCCGTTTTCAACGAAATTGCCAACATTAATAATATAACACAAATAGGTAAAAAAAACAACTGAGAATTGGATGTTTGTGGGGAATAGGGAGTAGGGAATGGCTTCCTCTTTCCTCACTCCCCCTTCCCCATTTCCCCAAAGGACTCACAAAGAAATGCGTCCAAAAAAAGCATACCTTCGCAAGAAAGGGCAAGCCCTTCTCCTCCGCCGGCAAAAAAACCCCGCCGCCGCCACCGATCAATGGTATTGGGAATAATAACGGCAATATCCCGGTCAAAACGGCGCATAAACAGGGCCCTGTCAGGACCGCCGCGCAGACGGAATCCCATCAATATGCTTTCACGCATCAGGGTGTCCCGGTCAAGCTCCTCAAGCGCTGCCCGGCGGATTTTGGGCCGGGGCGCGGCGTGCCATGCGCCTATGCCGGATGGGTAGGTAAAGCGCCTGCCGGTCCCGCTTGCCTCGTCAATAATGGTCCCCGATGCGGCTGGACCGGCGCCCAGCCAGTTTTCCATACGCCAGTACCGGAGGTTATGGAGACATTCCCCGCCCGGCTGCGCAAAGTTGGAAACCTCATATTGCCTGTACCCGGCGTTTTCAAGCGCCGCCTTCCCGGCAAGCCAGACGGCGTCGGCTTCATCCTGATCGGGCAAACACAAGGCGGCCTTGCCGTGCAGCGCAACGCGCCGGGCAAGCGGCGTAAACGGTTCTATGGTAAGGCTGTACAGCGAAACATGGACCGGCTTAAAGGCAATAAGCCGCGCAATGTCCTTTAGTAAAACGGCTTCGGTTTGCAGGGGAAGGCCGGCGATAAGGTCCGCGGAAAACGCGCCGGGGTAATAGCGCGAAACCAGGCCAAGCTGCTTGTCAAGCGGGACTGCCGCGCCGGTACGATGCACGGCCCGGCGGGACGGTTTATGGAAACTCTGCAGGCCCAGGCTGATGCGGCTTACGCCCCCATTGCGGCAGGCCAACAGGAAATCCTCGTCTATCGATTCAGGGTTAACCTCTACGGTAAATTCACCGGGCGGCCCCCTGCCTTCCAGCATCGCCCCCAGGCGGGAAAGCAAACGTTCCATACGGGCCGCTCCCAGCACCGAAGGCGTCCCGCCGCCCATGTACACGGTGGGAACGTGTTCAACACCAAAAAACTGAAACTGATCTTCAATGTCGGCAAGCAGGGAATCGATAAAAACATCCATGCGCCCGCCTGGAGCCTGATCCCCGGCGTTTTTGGCTGACCGGACAGGAACCGAATAAAAGTCACAGTAATCGCAGGCCCCCGCGCAGAACGGGATATGAATATAGAGGGAACTCTCCATAGTTAATCAGCGTTGCACTAAAAGCCTGTTCAAATTGTGGATTTCTGCGGTCAAGAGACCGTAGAAATCCCGGTTTTCGGGCTCTTTTTGAGCCTGCAAGGTAGAATCCCGGCGTTTGCAACGCCAAAATTCCAGATTTTGAACAGGCATTAGGGAAGCGCTGATTAAATCAGGTCTTTTAAACACAGTCCACGGATTACACGGATTAACGCGGATTTTCGGTGCCAAAACCCTTCTAATCCGTGAAAATCCGTGGATTTTTCCTCTCTCAATTTTCATTTCTTCATTTAATCAGCGCTTCCTTAGAGCCTGTTCAAATTGTGGTTTTTTGCGGTCAATAGACCGCAAAAATCCCGATTTTCGGGCTCTTTTTGAGCCTGCAAGGTAGAATCCCGGCGTTTGCAACGCCAAAATTCCAGGTTTTGAACAGGCATTAGGGCCGCCCAATCCGGGTAAGAGGCCAAAAGCGAAGCACGGCCCTGCCAATAACCATGTCCGACAAAACCGGCCCCCAGGTACGGGAATCGCCGGTGTTACCGCGGTCATCGGAAACAACAAAACACTCATCAGGCCCAAGAACTATCTGGTCCATGTTTCCCGAAAAGGGAAGCGACTCATCCCACAGGGCGGGCACATTGGGAATATTCGGATAATAGGGCCTTTCGGAAAGTTCAAATTCGGTAAGAGTGTAGGAACTGCCCGCAGGCCGCACCCGCAGAACAAAATTGGTCATGCTGATTTCATCACCGGGAAGGGCAATAAGCCGTTTGACATACAAATGCCTTTCATTCCCAAAAAGGTTTACCTGCTGGGCAGTAAAGAACCGGACAATCCCGTCCAGAACCGCCGCCGGCCAGTTCCGTTTTCCCCCCAGACTGGTATCAATCAGTACGATAGCGCCCCGTTTAAAAGGAAAGGGCCTGTCCGACTGCTTGATTTCCGCAAAAAAAGAAGGCAGGGCGGAAGAAATAACAAATAAGCGATCCCCGGCGCGAAGGCCCGGCTGCATGGCTTCGTTTTGCAGCACCCATATAGAACAGAAAAAAGTGGTAATGGAATTATACAAACAATACACGGCAAGCAGTACCAGTACGATTCGCAGGAGCCGGTGCCGTTCCTTTTTTTGCGCCGCATAGGAATATTTCAGGGATTTATCAAACATAAGCCCCCCCGCAGATGAGGTTCATAAAATTGGCCTCATTCGCCGAAGCGGCCAGTAAATGACAGCGCCTTTGCCCAGCACTTTCGAAACGCGCACCGGCCCAAAGTAACGCCCGTCCCGGGAATTGTCGCGGTTATCACCCAGGGGGAAAATGCGGCCTTCCGGTACATACCAGCCCAGGCGGTGGCGGGCCAGCAGCATGGAGTAGCGGCGGTCCTGGGGCATAGCCCCCCGCAAGGTTTCCAGCCTGGCCCGGTCATAGGCAAGGTAATCGGGAAAACGGATGCTTTTTGCCCCTTCCGCGGTCCGCGAAAGCCGTTCCGGCGCGGGCAGTCCAAGATCGGCCCATGCCGCCGACTGGCCCTCCGCTTCCAGCGCCGGGTACTGCCCCTGCTCCATGATTCGGCTGATGGTATGATTCCAGCCCCGGGCCGCCGCATAATCCCGTTCACGGGTCCACTGCTCATCGCCTGCAAAACGGACCTTCATCTCGCCCTTCTCTATGGTAAAATGATCCCCCTCCATACCTACGGCCCGCTTGATCAAAAAATGCGCCCGCGGCTGCCCCGCCTCGTCCCGGTCAATATCCACCAAAGAAATAGTGAGCATATAGATGATCCGCTGGGCAATATCAAACACCGGCCCGCGGGAAATATACGAAGGATTTTCAAAAATGATAATATCGTTCCGTTTTGGCTTTATCAGGCTGGGGAGCTTGCCTACGCCGGGGAGCAGTTCCGGGCCGTAAATAATTTTGTTTACAAAAATATGATCGCCAATGTTCAAGGTGTCGATCATGGAGCCAGAAGGAATCTGATACGCCTGCATCAGGTATTGGTTGGCCAGCAATACCATGCCCGCAGCCCAGATAAACGCCTCGATCCAGTCCACTACCGGGTTTTTTGCCCGCTGTCTTTCTTTTTTTATTCGCCGGATACGGTTTCGCCTGGTCAAAAACATCTCGGTAATGCTTTGAAGGCGATCAAAAAAATCATTCTGTTTGTTATATTTGTTATAGTGGAACATTCTGAATAAAAGTACCATGAAGACCGTACATTGACAAGGGATGTTACGGAAACCTATAATGCGGCATGTATAAAAAAAAGGCGGAAGCCGGGGACAAAATACCCGCAAACCAAATACCGGCTGCAGAAGATCAGGCGCGCCTCCCGCCCCTTTTTGGACTAAGGCCGGGAGTCTATCTTGCCATTATGTATGGAATGGCCTTGCTGCTTATCTTCTTTTTTGTTTTGATATACCCCGGCCTCCGGCGTCCCGGCTCTGTCGTCATTCTAAAGACCGAGCCTGCCGGGGCGGCCCTGCGTGTAGACGGGGTGTACATGGGAACCTCGCCGGAGCGTGTTTTTGTTTCCAAAGGCTCCCATACCCTGGAACTGACCCTGCCGGGATTCGGCGTTGAGCGCATTGAGTGTGAAATACCGGGGCGGCTTTTTGCCTCCGCCTTTTTTCCCCGCTCTTATCCGCTGGAAGCCGTCTTAAGCACTGCGGATCCTGCCGCTGTTTTTGCCCGGTCCGCCGCTGACTATGCGGCCTGGACTTTTGGCGGCGAGCCAACGGCTTCGTGGCAGATACCCTTAAGCCTCTCCGAAGGGGCCTACCGTATCGGCCCTGCGGGCGGGGCCAGTTCAACCGCTGAATTGATCAAAGCCGCGGCCCGCTTTGCCGTAACCCGTTCCGCCCTGCGGGACCTTATCAGGGCCAAGGTTCTTTCCGGTAACGGCGGCCTTTCCCCTTCGCCGCTGACCCTTGTCCGTTCAACAGCGGACATTGCCGGCTTTCTTGCCGAAAATCCAGGCGCCGCCGTCTGGCTTGCCGATGCCCTGCCGCCTGAGTCTGCGGCCCTGGTGGTGAATTCCCCCTGGTATCAGAAGCAGCTTGCCGCTTTTGCCGGACTTACCGCTTCCGAAACGCTGGCCCCGCCGCCAGATGCCTGGTCCCCGGAAACTTACCCGGCGGAAGCCGCGCCCCCGTTCCGGCAGATACGGGTGGGCGGGCTTTTGTTCGCCGGTATTGCCGGCGGTACGCTGGTACAGGGCGAACCCTTTCCGCACCGCGTCCCCCTTGACGCTTTTATGATCTGTACTACAGAAGTTCCTGCTCCGGCCTTTGCGGATTTTCTTGACGCAAAGCCCCAATGGAAACCGGACAGACGGGAAGCGCTTATTGAACAGAAACTGGTCACCGGCGAGTATCTAAACAGCGACTGGAATGCAGGCGGACTGCTGGCGGGGAATATTGGCAGTATAAACGCCGTTTCCTGGTTTGCCGCAGAAGCCTTTTGCGAGTGGCTCAGCGGCAGGCTGCCCCCTTCGATGAATGATTACGAAGTGCGGCTGCCAACCGAGGCTGAATGGGAATATGCCGCTAAATCGGTACAAAAATGGGGCGGAGCGCAGGACAGCATCGTTTCCATGCAGGGGGGGGCCTGGGAATGGTGCGCCAGCCCCTTTGCGCCGCTTCCACAATTTGCCGCCGCGCCACAGGCCATTGCGGCAATCGGTTCCCCGGAACGTTCGGTACGGGGCGGTTCCTGGCTAAACTCCACAGGTGTAGCCGGGCCGGAAACCAGGGCGTCGCTGCCCCCTGAAACCTGCTCCCCCTTTGTTTCATTTCGTCCGGTTATTGCCCTTAAAAAAACGGCGCTTGCCGGGCCAGGCGGGCCATTAAGGAAGCGCTGATTAAATGGAGAAATGAAAATTGAGAGAGGAAAAATCCACGGATTTTCACGGATTAGAAGGGTTTTGGTACCGAAAATCCGTGTTAATCCGTGTAATCCTATGTTTTTTGTCAAGGGAAAAGATGATTTTTTATAAAAATCTTTTCCCAGACAGCTCCCGGCCCGCTATGCGCTTAATGCCAGCCCGGCCAGT
>JAITHQ010000240.1 GCA_031279925.1 Treponema sp.
GGAATCTTCACCGCTATTCGGTTCGGTTGAGTATGCAGCGCTGCCCCAGGTACATTGGGGCAGCGCTGATTAGCTTGACGCTAATCTTTCACGAATAATCCGGCGGACAGCGGCCAGAAAATTTTCTTGCAATTTGGCGGTTTTGTTGTATATTATAAATATGACTTTAATAATCAACAAATCCCGCCGCAAAGCGTGGAGCGAAGGCTCCGGCGGGGTATGGTTGTTTTGGTATGGTAGTTGTCTAAGAGCCCGAAAATCGGGATTTTTACGGTCTATTGACCGCAAAAACCCACAATTTGAACAGGCTCTTAGGGGCTACACACTTTTTAACGGCCCAAAAAGGCGGGGTATGTACCCTTCGCATACAAGCAAAATAGGGAAAATGGCTCTTGCAGGCGCGGCGCTTTTGTTCCTTGCGGCTTGTTCCCCTCCCCACGTACCCAGCGGCGTATACCGGGTCTATTACGAAGGCAACGGCCATACCGGGGGAAACCCGCCGGTGGACCCACTGGCTTACAACACCGGGGATACAGCGATTATTATGGAAAAGTCCGCTGGTTTAAAGCGGGCGGATAAACAATTTTTGGGCTGGAGCTGGCAGGACTATACCAGCACAAGCATTTGTCTGCCTGGGGACGAAATTATTATTGAGCATGAAAATGTAATACTTAGAGCCTTATGGGAAAACGGCCCGGTTTTTGAATATATAACGGATACTGCATCTGGCCAGGTAACCATTACCGGCTATTATAAAGAAGCCAGTCCGGTTAATGTTATTATTCCCAATATAATAGAAGGTAAACCAGTAACCCGTATTGCCAGCAATGTATTTTACCGGCAAGAGACGCCGGGCCTTGTTTTATCCGGCGAACTGCTTTTTATAGAAGACAACGCTTTTGCTTATGCCAGCGGCTTTTTCGTTCTTGATATTCCCGGCAAGGTGCGGGAGATAGGCATAAACGCCTTTCAGCAGTGCGGAATTGCAGACTTAAAGCTGGGGGCCGCCCTTGAAACCATTGGCGCTTTTGCGTTTATAAATAATTTTTTAGATCGCCTTTCGCTGCCGCAAAGCTGCCTGGTTATTGGGGAAGGGGCGTTTGACATGAACTATATTACATACATCGAAATAGGCGATAACGTGGATATTCAAGGCGACAGTTCCCTGGGCGTTTATGGCGCGGCTTTCCGCGCTTACTATGCGGCACAGGGAAAGGCCGCCGGCGTCTATCGCTATACAGGAAATATGTGGAGGCAGCAAACATGAAACAAAACCTAATGCAAAAAACAGCGGGAATAGCTTTTATGCTTTTGGTAATTTGTTCCCTAACGGGCTGTATTGTTATTGGATCCGGAATCAACCCTATTTACCATGTGTATTACAGCGGCAATGGTAATACCGAGGGAAGGCCGCCGGTAGACAGCAAGACTTACCGGAGCGGAGATACAGCAACTGTTATGGAAAAGCCCAGCGGTATGAAGAAAGGGGACAGAACCTTTTTGGGCTGGCGGCGTTCTTCTGGCGGCGATACCATCTATCAAGGCGGCATCCAAATCACCATTGGTTATGAAGATATTTCATTTTCCGCCGTATGGGCCGAAGACACTCCCTTTTTATACCAGGAGGAATCCTCCGGTGAACTGACTATTACCGGTTTCAATGCCAGCGGTTCATACTATTACCAGTATCCGCTTGTCGTTCCCGATACCTTAGAGGGTAAACCGGTAACCCGTATTGCCGACAATGTATTTAAAGGTCAATATATTGATGAAATAACGCTTCCGGCTGAACTTGTCTCCATTGGAAACAATACATTCGATTCCAATTTACTTACCAGCCTGGTCATTCCCAATAAGGTTAAGACAATAGGTATTAACGCTTTTCAAAATAATCGTATCTCCAGCCTGAGTTTTGGGGCCTCTGTTGAGAGCATTAGGGCCTATGCGTTCAGCGGCAATGACCTGGTAACACTTTTCTTGCCGGTAAGCCTCCAGACCATTGGGGCAGGGGCATTTAATTGGAGTAAAATTACCGTTATCGAGATTGGCAGCAACGTGGATATTCAAAGCGATACTTCGATGGGCGTATACGGCGATTCTTTCCGGGCTTATTATGTAGCGCACAACAAAGCCGCCGGTATCTACCGGTTTACCCAGAATGTATGGAAGGGGCCGGCTACCGATAATCCATAACAATAGAGGCTGTTGCAAAACTGAAGTTTTGCAACAGCCTCTATATACAGGCGGCAGCCCCGGTCACTTCGTTTGTTTACAGGCGGAGCCGCCAGTGGTAAAGTGACCGGGGCTGGATTTTTAATTTACATTAATCTGAATGGCGCGTTTTTGCGCTTCGGCCCGTTTTTTTATCTCCAGGTTAAGAACGCCGTTTTTATAGGCTGCGGTTACCGCCTCGGGATCGGCGTTTTCCGGCAGTTTGAACGAGCGGTTAAAGGAATTAACCCTCCGCTCCCGCAGAATGTAGGTTCCTTCGCCTTTTTTCTCTTCCTGGTTTTCTTCCTGCCGGGAGGCAACAGTAAGGCTTGCACCGTCAATCTGAACTTCAATATCCTTTTCGTTGTAACCGGGAAGTTCCATATCAACGATATAGGCGTTTTCGGTTTCCCGCACGTCTACCGCAGGCAAGTGGTTAAAAATCTTTGCTGCGGGGCTCAGAATGGAATCCCCAAAAAAGGACTCGAAGTAGCGATCAAAATCACTCAGCGCGTTTTGAATTGTGTTGGGACGATACAGGGTCATTGTTTTCATACCATATCTCCTTAATAATGTCCGATGGGATTAAAGGCGGAAGTTTCGGTCCAACGGACCCCTGCGCTTCCCGCTCTTTTCCTCATCAACAACTATATATTAGCAAGAACCGTGCCAAGTTCAAAAAAATAAAAAATGTATTCAAATTGCCATTTTACGGGCTTTTTTGCCGCTTTTTGGGCCTTTTTTTATTTTCTTTAAGCCCTTGATACTCGTTTTCTATATTACCCGCCATTGTTTTGACCCAAGAGTTTATTTTTTAAGCGCTTTTTGTATCATATTGACCCAAAAAATCAATATGAGTAGTAAAAAATGGGAAATAAGCGGAAATTGCAGAACGGTTAAAAAGTTTTCCGGCTGCCAAGCCTTGCAGCTTTGGCAAAAATATTCTGTAGGTATCTTCCCTCCCGTTCAGTTAAACCCGCCCTGGAAACCAGGTCCCGCAGAAAACGGGCCTGTTCCTCTTTACCGGGGTGTTTATAGAACCCCAGGCCGGCCAGAGTGCCGGTAATACCGGCAATAAGTTCATCAATTTGGGCCTGGGCAAGGGGCGTCCATTCGCCTTTAACCGCATTGGCCTCTGGCCGTCCGCCATCTGCGGCCTTTGTTTCAAGCGTTTTGGCAGCGCCGTTCCCGCCAAAAACCAAAAACAGTTCATAGGCATATAGCTGCACCGCATGGGAAAGATTAAGGGAGGGGAAAGCGCCGGAAACGGGGATATGCGAGGCAATGTTGCATAAATCAAGCTCGTGGTCCTCAAGGCCGGTACGCTCGTTGCCAAAAACTACAGCGGCATGACCGGTATACGTCCGCCGTTCCCAAAGCCATGCCGCCAATGCACGGGGTTCCATGGTAACGCCCTTACGCCGCCTGCCCCGCCGCCGGGTGGTTCCTGCCAGCAGAAAGCAGTCCGTTGCGGCGCCGGCAAGTGTATCGAAAAAAAGCGCATTATCCCATATATCGCCGGCGTGGACAGCCCGCGCCCGCAGCAAAGCCTCGTCCAGCGGCGCAGGCGAGACCATTCGCAGCCGGGAAAGCCCCATGTTTTTCATGGCCCGGCACACAGCCCCGACATTGCCCGGTTCCGAAGCCCGGCATAAAATAATAACAATATCCGATAAATCCATACGTTATTATACTGTACAATGGGCTTGAGTGTTTTAGTAAATAGTAGTTAGGAGTGAGTAAATAGTAAGGGGCAGTAGAAAATGGCGCCTTTGCGTTACCTTGGGGAGTGGGGAATAGGGGTGTTGTTCGGGAGTTTTGCGGCCTGCCGTGATATTGTATGGCAATACGCAAGAGATTCTGGCTTCTGGCTGAGGTATCTCTGGAAGGTATCAGGCATATACCCGGTTCCGGTATGCGGCTATGGCAACCGGCGATTCCATAACAGGTAGAAATGGGTGGATAGGATTTTCCGGCCATGTTCGGCATAACGCCACGGTTAGTAGTATATTCTACTGATCGTGGAATTGTAAAGAAGAGAAAAGAGAAGAGAAAAGAGTAAGGGAACTTTGGCGCAAGGAACCTTTGCCCTGCCCTGCCTGGCAAACCGCCCCTCTTCTTCCTTCTCTCTCCTCCTTCTCTTTCCTATTCTTTTCTATATAAAGAAACAAAGAAATGGCCTACAGGGCGGAAACAGGCACAGGCGGAATCCACAAGCGGGTGGGTTTTAACATAAAAATCCCGCCCCCTGCTGTATTGTAATTGACCTATAAGGCATTAAATTTATAGAATAGAGTTAAGGAAGGT
>JAITHQ010000256.1 GCA_031279925.1 Treponema sp.
TCGCTGGATCTAGCAAAAGCGTTGAAAGGCGAAGCTGAAATGGTAAAAGAAGCAATATTCAGGAATATGTCAGAAAAAGCTGTGCAGATGTTAAAAGAAGATATGGAATATATTGGCCCCGTACGGATAATAGATGTAAAAAAAGCTCAGGAAAAAATATCAGCCGTTATTTGGAATTTAGTAGAAAGCGGGGAAATAGATATTAATGCTAAAAGTGACAGGCTGGTGGAGTGAGTAGAAAAATCTATACCGGAAATCTCATAGAACTTACGGTAGCGCAAAGGCGCCTACTATGATATTGTCAAGAGAAAAGTTGTTTTTTGTGGGTCAAGTTTAGCCTGAGGGCCGGGGTATGTTGTTCTTATAAGGTATTGCAGTCAGGTTTAATACCCTTTATAACGCCCCAAAGCTCCCCCGCCTAAGCGGGTTCTTGGGTATTAAGCCCTCCGCACGAATAAAGAAAAAGAGTTTGAGGGAAAATATATGACGAAATGTAAAAAAAGAAGGCTCCGCCGCCCATTGCGGACGCTTTGCACCGGAGCATTATACGGCATTTAATCTGCCTGCATCCTGTCTTGGTAACAGTAAGCCAGAGCCCCCTTCTTCCCTCTCTCCTTTCCCTCTTTTCTCTTTCTATGCTTCGCCGTCCCGAATCAATTTTGCTTCCTGCTCAGCCTGTATTTCCGGGTAGGCGGAAATCATAGGCTTAAGTTTACCGCCTGCGCGGCGGGCCAGATAGTTTTTGGTAATGGCAAACACGGTGCCCGAAAGGAATATTACGCCAATCAGGTTGGGCAGAGCCATAAGACCGTTGAGCGTATCGGCGATGTCCCAGGCCAGATTGAGTTTCATGGTAGCGCCGACAATGATGAAGGTGACAAAGAAGACCTTGTAGATTATTACCGCATTGTTGCCAAAAAGGTACTCGGCAGCCTTCTCTCCATAAAAAGACCAGCCAAGGACTGTAGAAAAGGCAAAGAGCAGTACGGCCAGCGACACAAAGTAACGGGCAAAACTGTGGAACCCAATGGAAAAGGCCTCGTTAACCAAGGGTACGCCGGTAAGCCCCGTCTTTAGCGCTCCCGAACTGAGGATGGCAAAAGCCGTCAGAGTACATACAATAATGGTGTCAAAAAAAACCTCAAAGATGCCCCACATGCCTTGCACCACCGGCTCTTTCACATCGGATGCGGAGTGAACCATTACCGAGGAACCCAGGCCGGCCTCGTTGGAGAAAACTCCCCGCTTAAAACCCATGGTAATGGCATCCCTAAGGATCGCACCGGAAAAACCGCCGGCTAGAGACCGGAAGCCAAAGGCCCTCCGGAAAATCTCCGCAAATACCGATGGGACCATCACAATATTGGTAATAAGGATGTACAAGGCCCCGATAATATAAAATACCGCCATAAAGGGAACAACCCGCTCGGTAACGCGGGCGATCCACCGTATCCCGCCAAGAATCACCAGGCCGGTCATCCCCGCAAGTACGATGCCTGTGGCAAGCTGCGGGACCTTAAAGGCGTCGTTTAGGGCGTCCGCTATGGAATTGATCTGGGTCATGTTGCCAATGCCAAAAGAGGCAAACATGCAGAACAACGAAAACAGCAAAGCCAGAGGCCTGGCAATGTCGGAGAGGAAGGTCTTGGTCTCGAAACCATTGGCATTGTGTCCCATGTCCTTAAAACCATTGGCTATATAGTACATGGCGCCGCCGGTCCACTCGCCCCTAATGTTTTTTTTACGGTAGAAAATGCCCAAAACATTTTCGGCATAGTTCGTCATCATGCCAAAAAACGCGGAGACCCACATCCAAAACACGGCGCCTGGTCCGCCAATGGAAATGGCCGTTGCCACACCGGCAATATTGCCGGTGCCGATGGTGGCAGCCAGCGCCGTGGAAAGGGCCTGAAACTGGGTAATGGCTTTTTTCTCGGTGGTAGACGTAACAGACTTCTTGGTAAAAATAGCCAGCCATGTCTTGTTGTTGGTGTCCTTTGCCTGCATGACCTGAAAAAACCTGGTTCTAAAGGTGATGTAAATACCCGTACAAATGATCAAAGCCAGCATGGGCGGCCCCCAAACCCAACTGTTAATGACTCCGTTGATCTGGGCTGCCATGGCGCTGAATGGTTCCATAAATATTTAGTTCCTCCTGTTTTAGCGCTTGTTATGGATAGGTTATACATTAAAACCGGCCCAGGGACAAGTGTAGGGAAGCAGGGCTACAGCCCTTGAATTTGAAAGGAGGGCCCTGTATAAAAATGGTAAGAGCCTGTTCAAATTGTGGATTTTTGCGGTAATAGACCGCAAAAATCCCGATTTTCGGGCTCTAAAGGCTCGCTGGACACCTTGCCGGATGGGTAGTACAGTGAAAAACTATGGAGCTTGAAACCGGCAATGACGACGCGGGCCGTAGGCTGGACCGTATTCTGCGAAAAGCCCTGCCGGAATATCCTCTTTCGCTGATACACCGTTTGCTGCGGCAGGGGCAGGTTCTGGTTGGCGGCAAGCCCGCGCAGGGGGATAAGCGCATCCCCGCGGGACTGGTGATAAACATTGCCGCATTGCCGCCTGTGTCCCGTACCCCGTTCCGCCAGCTCCCCCCTGCCAAACGCCGCCTCCCGCCGTTGCTTTGGCAGGGCGCGGGCCTGCTTGTCCTTAACAAGCCGGCAGGGCTTGCCGTACATGGACCGGACAGCCTGGATATTCTGGTACAGGCCCATCTTGCGGATAAGCTGGCGCCATCGCTTGCGTTCAGGCCCGGCCCCCTGCACCGGCTGGACAAGCCAACCAGCGGCCTTATTGTGTTTTCAACCAGTATCGAAGGCGCCCGCCGTTTCAGCGCCCTGCTGCGGGAGCGGCAGTTGCAAAAATACTACCTTGCCCTGGTTGAAGGCCGGCTTGATACAGATGCAGTCTGGGAAGATACGCTTATCCGTGACTCAAGCGCAAAAAAAACCCGTTCCGCCGGGCAGGATTCCGCTGCGGGAGGAAAAACCGCCCTAACCAGAGTAAGACCGCTTGCCGCCAACGCCGCCTACACCCTGCTCCTGGCCGAAATAGCCACCGGCAGAACCCACCAGATCCGGGCGCACGCCGCCGCGCACAGGCACCCGCTGGCAGGGGATATTAAATACGGCGGTCATGCCACAGACGGCGTTAAACGGCGCGGCGGGAATTTCTTTCTTCATGCCTGGAAACTAAAGTTCGGTAAAAGCGCGAAAGGATTTCCTCCGCTGATCATTGCCCCGCCCCCCGAATCCTTTACAAACCAAATTGCCGCCCTGTTCGGTAAGGAATTGGTCAAAAAATTGCATCTGTCCGGGCCGGTTTCAAAACTTCAGTTTTAAAAATACTTCTGTCAATACTTCTTGCCAAAGTAATTTAAGCTGGTCAATGTTTTAGAGCCTGCAAGGTAGAATTTAAACAGGCTCTTAGTTCAAAAAAGCAAATGCGGCGGCCCTGTAAATGCCAGGGCTCCTGCATTTACTTTTCTGAAGGCAACAATTCTGGAAAATTCTGAAATTTAGCAGGAAATATGAATCAAAAAACCGAAGAAGGAACGGATAGGAAGGGAAAAACGTAATATT
>JAITHQ010000057.1 GCA_031279925.1 Treponema sp.
GCCAGACTGGATCAGATTCGCCAAGAAAAAGAGCGGCTCCTCCGGGGAGAACACGGGGGCCCTCGGGGTTAGATTCTTTATTTTGACGTATCTACTCCCTTCGGTTAGATTTTATTATGACGCACTACGGCTATTAAATTGACAGCTATTAAATCAATATTCCGTTTCCGCTGTCTCTTTGCGGGTGCGAGGGGGGAAGTATCCCCACTGTCAACAAGTTAAGGATTTCCCTCTCAGCCCCTCAACAGTTAGATTTATGGTTGTGGTGAAACCGCGCTTGCCGGCAGATCCCTTTCCGGGGAACCTCCCGGTCAGGGCGTACCGGCACTACCCGCCGCTCTATCTCCCTTACCAGTTCCCTCATCACCCGCGCCCGCGCTCCTCCTCCCTTCGTCATCACCACTGCTATCAGCCGGTCTTGGTATACCCCTACCGCGTGATTCACATGCACCCGGTATTCATACCGGTTCCCCCTCCCCTCGCGGGCTTCACCCACTTTCCGGTTCGCCTCCCTCATGCAATGCGCCATGATGTTCGAAACCGTCATCATCGCGTAACAATCCTGCTTGACGTTGTCCGCCAGCCGCCCCGAAAAGTTCTCCAACTCCATCCGCTACTTCACCGTCTGATACTTCGTCTCTATCCCCCACCGTTTGTGATACAACTCCGCAAACGCTTCATATTCTATCCCCTCTTCCCCAACGTTAGTTACCAGCGTTTCCGTCTCACCGCTGCTAAGCGGCACACGCACCGCCCGCACCCGCAGCCCGCTGTTCCCCAGCGTTACCCGGCAATCCCGCATACGAGCCTTCAACGCTGGTTTGAAACAGTTCTTGCAGGGCTTCCCACCGTATCTTTTGCCGCGCCTTGCTGAACGTCTGCCGGCTCATGTGAATATCCGCTTTTCCCGCCTGCTGGAAAAAGCGCGCGAGTGCGTTTTACGCGCTTTCCTTTACCATACCCAGCATGAAATACAGCAGTTCCGCAAAGGTCATTTTCCATTTCCGGGTGAAGTCCTGTTCACGTTTCTTGCCCCGCCGTTGATAACTTAAGCGGCGTATCAAACGTATCAGCGGCTACTACACAGTTTTTTCCCCATGATATTCCCTCCCCGCTTCAGTATATCATGCTTTTTTGCCGCGAGTTCGGCTTAACTTGTTGACAGTGGGAAGTCTTCCCCCTCCTTTTTATATGGTAGTTTTTACCCTTTATTTCTGATATAGTGGTTTTGTTATGCGCCCTGGAAAAATTATCCGGCTTTTGGGCCTGCCGTCCCTTGTTTGTCTATTGCTGCTTACCGCTTGTTCGCGCTTGGGATGGGGGGTGCTGCTCTGGGCAGCCGAAGACCCGGACATCCCTTCGGGGGCTGTGTTGCCGGTGTATATTCGTTCCAATATCGATAAGGTATGGGTTGTGGGCGTTCCCAAGGCATACCAGAACAGTAAAGATGCGCTCGGCAAAATCGAGGTTCCCCTTCCGCGGTTTGAACTGGTGGGAAGCAAAAGAAAGGCAAAAAAATGGGCTGCGGAATTTGCTCCCTACGCCCATGTTTACGCGGAAAATCTTCAGGACGGACTGCCTATCCGGGAATACTCTGATAATGGCGCCCGAAGGGTTTACCGGCTGCGCGCCGGAGAAATTATCAAAATTATTTCGATGGCGGAAGGGATTCCCGCGATCAGCGCTTCCGGTGAACCGCTGCCCGGAGAATGGTACAAGGTGCTTACCCAGGATGGCAGTACCGGGTTTTGTTTTTCGTACCGGCTTAAGCTCTTTGACCACTACGGCGGGCCGCTTGCCCTTGCCCCGGCAGCCGAAGAAGACGCGGCGGACCCTGATCTGGATATGCTGCTGGCAAAAGTCTGGTCTCCCGAATCCTATGCGCTAATGGTCAACAGCCGCCGCATCAATCTGGATGAACTTTCGCGCCACTGGCAATTTGATCCGGGGCAGGATACCGGCGCGGCTCATATTTACCTTCCCGGCCTTGACCGCAGTTTTCCCTATACGGCTATCCGCCCGGATGGAGAACGCACCTGGCGTTTTGAAGGCGGCAATCTACAAATGGCCCTTCGTTCCGATACCAGTCTTGCGGTACAGTTTACCGAAGCCAACGGCGGTATAAGAACGCTGCTTTTTACTGCCCTGCCCGCCGCTGTGGACGATCTTATTATGCAGGAAAGCGCCCGGCGCGAAGGTCTGTACCAGGCCATTTACGCGCAGGGGCCGGTTTTTACCAGCAGTAACTATGGCACTATTATTTTTGACGAAAACGGCGGCTTTGCCTGGCGCGGTTTTGATCTGCTTGTTCCCCAGGTGATCCCGGACGGCGTGGAAGGCGGCGGCAGGGTTTCGATGGACCTTTTCCTTGGCCCCAGCCTGGAGGATCGTTACAATGGAGCCTTTACCCTTCATTTTAACGGCGGCGGACCGGCGGCGCAGGTCCATTTTCTGTATACTCTGGATAATCAGGGCTTTCGCCTGGAGGCCGCGCCAGAGTCCAGCATGGAAGGCGTAACCCTTACCCGGCGGGCCGCATCTCCCCTGGTGCTGTACTTTTTTAGGGATACGGAACCGGCCCTGTTCCATTCCCCCGAATGGTAAACTATGGCCTTTGTTCAGTTTTCAAAAGTGTCGCTGGCTTTTGGCGACCGGGACATCCTAAAAGAAATAAGCCTTCACCTTGCCGCCGGTTCCCGCGCTTGCCTGGCCGGGGCAAATGGATCGGGCAAATCAACACTGATGAAAGTAATTGCCGGTGTCATAAACGCCGATTCCGGCGACCGGGCGGTGCAGAAAGGGGCGCGTATTTCCTACCTGCCCCAATCGGGAATCGTCCACCGGGGCGGAACCCTGCGCGCCGAAGTGGAAACTGCCTTTGCCCCAATCGCCGCCCTGCTCGCCCAGGCCGAGGCCATTGGCGGCAGGCTGGCCCTGGCGAAAAACGGCGACAGCGCTGTGGCGTCTCTGCTTGAAGAACATCACCGTATACAGGAACAGGTAGAACAGTCCGGCTACTACCGCCGCGAAGCGCTTATCTCGCTGGTGCTTTCCGGCCTTGGTTTTTCCGTGAACGATCTGGACCGCGATACCGGCGAATTTTCAGGCGGCTGGCAGATGCGCATTGCCCTGGCAAAGGTCCTTATGGAACAGCCGGATATTCTGCTGCTGGATGAACCGACTAATTATCTTGACATCGAGGCCCGTTCCTGGCTGGAAGGCTGGCTTAAAACTTTTCCCGGCGGCTGCCTGCTTGTTTCCCATGACCGTTATTTTCTTGATGTTACCGTTAACGAGGTATATGAACTTTTTGCCGGCAACTTAAAACGTTACGCCGGCAACTACAGCGCCTACGAACAGACGCGGCAGGCGGAGCTGGAAAGCCTTGTTAAACGCTACCAGGAACAGCAGGAAGAAATTGCCAAAACCGAGGCGCTTATCCGCCGGTTCCGCTACAAGGCAAGCAAGGCCGCCTTTGCCCAGGAACTTATTAAACGGCTGGAAAAAATCGAGCGGATTGAAATTCCCGATTCTTTTAAACGGATCAACATCGCAATTCCCAAGGCTCCCCATTCCGGCAAAATCGCCCTTACCCTCCAGGGCATTGGTAAACGGTACGGCCAGCGGCAGGTGCTTGCCGGGCTTGACCTTCTTGTTGAAGCGGGCGAGCGGCTGGTAGTGGCCGGGCCAAACGGAGCGGGCAAAAGCACCCTGCTGCGAATCCTTGCGGGCGAAGATCTGCATTACGAGGGAACGGCGCGTTACGGCGCGGGCGTGGCCGCCGCTTATTTTTCCCAGGACGCCGCCGAGGCCATGACCGGCAGCGAACAGGCGCTTGAGTTTATCGAGGCAGCCGCCCCCACTGCCCTTGTTCCCAAAGCGCGGGATCTTCTGGGGGCGTTTCTCTTTCGCGGCGACGATGTGTACAAACCGGTTTCGGTGCTTTCCGGCGGCGAAAAAAGCCGTCTTGCCCTTTTGCGGATGCTGCTGTGTCCGGTAAACTTTCTTGTTCTGGATGAGCCAACAAACCACCTTGATCTGTACTCCAAGGATATTCTGCTGGACGCGCTGCGGCAGTTTGCCGGAACCATTATCTTTGTTTCCCACGACCGGGCGTTTATGGAAGCCCTTTCTACCAAAACCCTGGAACTTGCTCCAAACGCACAGGCCCCGGCGCAGGCGCGGCTTTTTTACGGCAATTACGCCTACTATCTTGACCGGCTTGAACGGGAAAAAGCGGGGGAAACGGAAACCGAAAGGCCGGACAAAAACCAAAACGCGGAAATTGCATTCAAACAGATGGAAGCTCCGCCGGAAAGCCTCGGTGTTTCCGCCGCTGAATTCCGCGAGCAAAGCAAACGGCGGCAGGCGCTTGTCCGCCGCCTGGAGCGGCAGGAAGAAGAAATTCTTAAAGCCTTAGACGATCTTGAACGCCAAAAGGCAGGGGCCGAAGCGGAACTGGCCCGGCCCGATGTGTATTCCAATGCCGAAAAGGCAAAAGCGGCGCAGCGCCGCCTGGACCGGGCGGCGGCGGCAATTGCCGCAAAAACCGCCGAATGGGAATCGGCGGCGGCGGAACTAAGCGCCGCCAGAGCCAAGCCTATTGCTTGATCATTATTACTTCTTTTATATCCACTATGGAAGCCGCTTCTGCTGGCAGTTCGACACTGGTTTTGATTTTTGTGCCGTTTTGGTTTATTTGAATATTGTTCGCCAAAACAACCGTTTCATCAATAGAGTCTTTGGGCAATTCAGTTGTTATGATTATTGAATGATTATTATCATCAAGAGATATTGTTGTTCCATCCGTAGGTTGAGGGGGCGTAAAAGACATTTTAATGAATTCCCATGTAAAAAGAATTTTGGAACCGGTAAAGGCCAGTGTCATTTTATTTAGCCCCTCCGAGGTGTTTGCATTTGCATTAATGGTTATGGTTGTTTCATTGGTCATTGTTACTTTCATGTCACTGCCATACAGCAATTCCATCATTTCATTCCACTCTTGGCCTTGCGATACAAGAATCTCCTTTACGGTTTTTGTTTGGGATACTGACCCTTTCCATGTTCCATGCAATTGCGAAAGGCTTGTGACTTTACTCCAGGTATCCACAACCCCGCCGGTTGTAGTATCGCAGGCTGCCAGCGCCATTCCAAAGGCCAGTATGCAAACCAGCCCCGCAGCAAACAAACTGTTCTTTTTCATTTTGTCCCCCTAACGGCAAATAATGCTGTTCCAAAATATCAGATTTTGAGACAGCCCAAATTACGTGTTTTAACTTTTTAAAAATTTTTTAAAAAAATTATATGCCTCGTCCATATTTTAAATTATAGTAGATACAGGTCCAAAAGTCAAAAAACAAGCGGTGTTTTATGAATTCGCCCGGCTGCCGGCAACTATTGTTTTTATATCGATGTCCGCCAGTTGGTTTATGTATTCCGGGCTTATGCCCGAATCGGTTATTAAATAATCGATTTTATCCTGACAGCCAAGGGACGCGAACAGCACTTTTTCCAGCTTGCTTGAATCTACCAACAGGTACACCGTTTTTGCGGAATTGATCATAGCCCGCTTAAGGGGAAGATCGGTAAAGCTGGGGTAGGTAAGGCCCGCCGCGAGGGAAAAACCGCCCGCGGCCAGAAAAAGTTTTTCCACATAAAGATCATTAAAAATATAGCTTGCCTTTTCGCCGGTAAGGGACAGGGTTGGGGCCTTGAATTCCCCGCCGGTCATCAAAATGGTGTTAGTCGGTTCCTTTCCCAGCGCCAGGGTAATATTGATGGCGGGAGTAACAATTTTAAGGTTGGTTTTGCCGGCAAGAAATTTGATCATCTCTGTAACGGTAGTTCCCGAATCGAGGATAATGCTGTCACCGGAAGAAACAAATTCCGCAGCCTTGGCGCTGATCAGGGTTTTTAGTTCCATGTTGGTATGGCGCTCAAGTTCTATTCTTGAAGCAAAGGAAGAATAATTGCTGATAAAAGCGCCGCCATGCTGACGGGTAATAAGGCCGGAATCTTCCATGATTCCCAGGTCCTGGCGGATTGTAGGCTCGGACACCTGAAAGATCGATTTTAATTCCTGTACACGGCAGCTCCCGTTTTCACGAAGCAATTCAAGTATTTTTTCACGCCGCTGTTCGGGAAACATGATTAAAATAATACCGTTTTCGGTATTTAAAAGTCAATCTCGTAGCCGCCTCTGCCGGATCAATCGATTTTTGTGTTTTCCCATCGATTATATAGTTGCTCCCCTTAAGAATAACTAAAGAAGGTCCACGGATTGCACGGATTAACACGGATTTCAGTGAAAATCCGTGCAATCCGTGGATTTTTCAAGAATTCGCCTGTTCCATGGCAAAAAGCTAAAATCGAGCTTCGTCTTTATTCGTGCGGAGGTTTTAATAACCCGACTGCAATACCTTTTAAGAACAACATACCCCGTCCCTTCAGGCTAAACTTGACCCACAAAAAATAGCTCGCTGAAAACCCTACAGGGTGAGGGTAACGGCAGGCTAAAAACCCTGTGGAGTCCGTCTACGCATACCCCGCCCGGCTCTATCTTACTGTCAAAATAGTGACCGACAATCGAATTATGCGCTTTTAAGGTATCGTTATCCCGCCGGGCGGCTTTTACTCCAGCTAAGGTTCAGCCCTTACGGGCTGCTATTAGTACATGGTATGCTTCGGCGGGGAATTCCAGACGTTTT
>JAITHQ010000080.1 GCA_031279925.1 Treponema sp.
GCCCAGTCCTTCCGGCAGGCTCAACAGTTCCCCGGTTTCGATGGAGAGGGAAACTTTTTTCCCCTGCGGAACAAGCCGCGCCGCCGTTCCATTGTACGGCTTGTTCTCCGCGCCTGTGGCAAGCGCAAGCAAAGCGCCGCCGGGCGCAGTGAAACTTATGCGCACCTGGTATCCCCCGGAAACTTCACGCAGCAGGGCAAGCAGGTCCCCGTCCACGTTTGCCGCGCCGCCGGATACCAGTTCAAGGAACAGCCGGTTCCCGCCGTTTTCCTGTTTAAAAGAAGCGCAGGTCCCCGAATAGTCAAGGAACGCCAGCAGTGCGTCTATGGTTTTGAATTCCATTCCCACCCGGTTGATAATATCGTTTCCCTGGTTTTTTGTGGAAAACGACGTAAGGCGCATACCGGGAATTCTGTCCAGGGTTCGTTCAAAATCGGGGCGGCCAAGCGGGACAGTCTGCCAGCGCTCGTTGCCGTCAAGCCTTCCCAGAGATTCGGCCATTTGTGAAACGCGGTACTCAAGAAAGATTTTTCCCGAACCGTTGGCCCGGACGCTGATGTCCGCCGAAACCCCAATGCAGGAGCAGAGGCCAAGAAGCAAAAGACAGGGAATGGCGCATTGAAGAACGCCTCCGTGGAGGAATGTCCAAAATCCGGCGGATGTTTGGCCGGAGGCCCGGCGTTTACCGGCAAGGCCCGCCGCGCCGCATTTTGGCGCCTTAACGTAACGCCGTTTACTGTTTTGTCTCATACGCCTAAAATTCCTCCGAATGAATACTTATGTCCTGGATACGGACCGGAACTTCCCGCTCGACCATTTCAAACGCCTTTTGCAGCACGGATTCGCCGAATTCGCGGGAATTGGAAACCAGGGCCCCGCCAATTTGGGCAAAAGACAGGGAATCCTGTAAATCCACCTCGGCGGCGCTCATGTGGAAACGCCGCTGCAATTTATCCTTTACCGAGCGGATAATCCGCCGTTTTTCCTTGATGCTGTCAACATCGGGAATCTCGAAGATAATCTGGATCATTGAGACAATCATGGTTTCGCGTCATTCCCGCCCGCCGCCGCTTTTTCTTCGGTCTTTGCCGCCGCCGCGTTATCCCCGGTTTCGGCCCCTGCCGCGCCCTCAACAGGCGCCGCTTGATTGTCATTCATAGCGGCTTCCGCAGCCCGCTTGGCATCGGCAACAGCGGTCTTGATGCTGTCCTTGTTGGCGGCGCTGATCCGCTTGTCGGCAAGGAGTTCTTCAACAGCGTCAAAACCGGCAAATCCATCGTCAAACGCGCCCTTCAGTTCGGTTACGCCCTCGTCGCTGGAGCTGTCCGCAACAAGGAGCAGCCGCGCAAGCGCAAAGTGTATATCCGCTTTTTTTAGCTCGGCGGTATCCTTAGCAAGGGCGCTCATGGCCGTACGATACTCTTCAGCAGCGCGGGCATAGAGCTCCTGTTCTTCGAGCAGTTGCGCGTACTCGTAACGGATCGCCGGGTCCGTATTATTGGCAAGCCATTTGGCGTACGTGTCTATTGCCTCGACTTTATTCTGCGCCTTCTGTGCGCGGGCATAGAGGAGCAGCACATCGCTGTTGTCCAGCAGGGCAAACTCGTGCCTGTTTAACACCTGTTCCGCCTCGGCGTATTTTTCCATTGCGTATAACACCAGCGCGTAATTGTAGCCGTCGTCGGCGCTTTCCGGGGTCAGTTCCAGCAGCTTGCGGTAATGGGCCTCGGCCTTTTCGATTTCCTTTGTTTTAATGCGCGTATAGGCCGCCGCCTTTAAAGCCATTACGTTTTCAGGGTCCCGTTTCAAAATAGCCTCGAAATGTTTTACCGCTTCCTCGTAGCGGCCTCGTTCAAAAGCAATCCGGCCCAGGTTATACTCCGAGGCGCTTTGGGTTTTATCTTTTGCCTTTGCCCGGTTCAGCCATTTTTCGGCTTCTTCGAATTTTCCCATATCGTAATAGGCCATGCCTATGGAAAAATACTCTTCCGCCGACGCCGCCTGAGATCCCCAGCTTGCGCAGCCGGAAACGGCGACAAACGTAAATAAGATAAGCAGGGCAAGGGAAACCGGAAACGGCTGCCCCCCGGTGAGTACAAACAACCCGCCGCCTGTTATTATCTTTCCTGTTCTATATCCCATTCCCCATTTTTCCCCATATTCAGCACCGTATCCTCAATTTCCCGAAGCTGCGCCCGGTACAGCCGCGCAATATTGTCGCCATAGTCGGCAATCAATTGGATGATATTCCGGGGTTTGTCCTCGCCGTCCATGCCGTTGATCCGGTCTCCCGCATCCCCCAGGCCGGGCATAATGTACGCCTGATCGTTAAGGATTGGGTCCATCCACAGGGTATAGACCATGCAGTTTTCCAGGGCGCGCACCACCCGCAGCGCCCCCTTAAGCGCGGCTATCACATTAAAAAACTGTATTGAGCGGGGTTTTACGCCAGAGCCCAAAATATAGTTAACCACCGTTACCAGGCTTCCCCCCGTGGCGTTCATGGGATCAGCAAAAATCAGGTCTTTGCCGTCCAGGGCGGCGGGGCTAAAATAGGAGCGGTCAAGGTCAAGAATGTATTCCATATCGGTTTCTTTTTTGGTATCGTCCCGCCTGATTCTGAACAGGGCAAAGGGCGTTACATAGCCGTGGGAGGAATACTCTTCGATCTCTTTACTCATAATCATCGAGGGCAGCAAGGCCCCCCGCAGCATGACGCACATTACCGTATTTTCGATTTTTTCATCGATATTGGTAATCTTGTGTACCGCATAATTCTGCGCCGGATTGGTTACCGGGGTTTTTACAATAAGGTAATTTTTATTTGAACTGGTCATGCCGCCCCAGGCAAGTTTGAACAGCATCTCGTAGGCCCGCTGTATATAGTAGACAAATTCCTGGTTTCCGGTACGCACGTCACGGAGCTTGGCGATAAGCCGCGACGCCTCGGGGTGACTCTCCTGGGGGCTTAGAAAGGTATACACATGGATATTCGGCGCTTCGGCGCATATTTCCTGCATCAGAATCCCCATTTCGTTGTACAGCGCAATAAGGGTGTCCTCGCCCCCCCGCCGTTCGCCCTGCAAGTCCGACCCAAGCTGCGAAAACGATTTCATTGCTTTCCCGTAGAGCATATCCATGCGGGCAAGGTAGTCTTTATCCGCCGCGCTTAAATAGCCGTCAAGATCCTCTGCCTTGAGAATTACTTTACTCATTAAGACTGAGTATATTTTCAAGCGGCGCTAAATGCAAGTATG
>JAITHQ010000156.1 GCA_031279925.1 Treponema sp.
GGCCGCAGCAGGGCCGGATCAAGCACGTCGGGGCGGTTGGTGGCGGCAAGAATTATCACCCCGTCTTTGGAATCAAAGCCGTCCATTTCGACCAACAGTTGGTTCAGCGTCTGTTCGCGCTCGTCGTGGCCGCCGCCGTAACCCGCGCCCCGTGTGCGCCCCACCGCGTCAAGCTCATCAATAAAAATGATGCAGGGAGCGCTGCGCCTGCCCTGTTCAAAAAGGTCGCGGACACGGCTGGCCCCCACGCCGACAAACATCTCCACAAAATCGGAACCGGACATGTGAAAAAAGGCCACCCCCGCCTCGCCCGCCACGGAACGGGCCATAAGGGTTTTGCCGGTTCCGGGAAGCCCCACCAGCAGTACGCCCTTGGGAATACGCGCCCCCATTTTGGTAAACTTTTGCGGATTTTTCAGAAAGGACACCACTTCCTCAAGCTCGTACTTGGCGTCCTTCTGGCCGGCCACATCGGTAAAGCTGACTTTTTTCCCTTCATCCTGATACCGCTTTGCCCGACTCTTGCCAAACTGAAAGGTACGGTTGCCCGCCCCCTGCATGTTCCTGAACATGAACCAGATAAAACCAAAGCCGATAAACCAGGGCAAAAATTCCAGCGCTATACGCCAGGGGCTGGGCCTTGCAATCGCTCCTGAAATATTGATATTTTTCTCGCGCAAGGCGGAAAGCAGGGCCGGGTCCTGATAGGGGATGCGGGTCTTAAGCTGGGCAGGTTCCTGAGCGGCGGATCCTTTCAGGAAAATATCCATGGTATTGTTATCGTGAATGGTAACAGATTCGATTTGGTTCTGATCGAGAAAACGGGTAAAATCTGAATAACGTATCTCACGCACCGGCGTAGAATCGCCCCGCAGAAAATACGCCAGAAAAAGCCCCGACATAATCAGAAAGAAAACCAGGGCAAAACCATTTGGCCTGCCGCCCCGAAATGACGGACGGGGCGGTATGGGACGCTCCGGCTGTTTATCATTTTGATTGTTAAACATGTATACTCCCGTTACTGTTTTTGCTCATTTCATTATGCAAAACGGTTAAGAAACACCGGTTTCGGGTGTCAGCCCGCATCCTCAATTGGATTCAATCAGCGCCTCTGTTACGCGATCTTGCCTGTACCGTTACCACACAAAAACATTCCTGTTCCGGTAAAGGCGGCTTTTGCGCAGGAATGCCCCTGCCGTGAATCAGTCCGCCGGAACCGATAAAAGCCGCTGTACCCAGCCGGTCTACCGCGCTCAAAACGCTTCCCCCGTCTGTTCCCAAATTCCTCGCTCTTGTTTTTCTGCCGGACTTAACAATATATTCGCCAGAAAAACTTTGCCGCAGAACCATTGGCAAGAGGGCGGCAAAACCTTCCGCCACATTCTCCTCCCCGGAGCCATAGGGTTTTACCGTTATCCTTACCCTTTTAAGATTATAGAAGCCCGGCTCTTTAATCAACAGCGAAAAACCGTATTCCGCGCTTTCCGGCTTTTTCATCAAAAGGACTTCCCCCCCTGCCAGCCGTACCCAGAGCGGCCCCAAATCCGCCGCCTTAACCTGCCCCTCGCAAAAACGCCGGACCGTGGAACGCTTAACCGGTACGTTCCCAAAACCGGCAAGCAAACGATCTATGCCCTGAAACAGGGACTCTTCCCGGACAATAGCGCTTTGGGCAAAAAACGCTTCCGCATTGGCGGCAAGGCCAAACCGGGCAGCCGTCCACGGAATGCGGCGCGCCTGGTCCTGAATACAGGCGGCGGCAAGAGACTGGGTTTCGGCAAGGGCGGCCAGGCCGCTTTTCCAGCAGGGGAAGGATTCATTTAAAAGGGGAACAAGGCGGCGCCGGATGCGGTTACGGAAAAACCGGATATCAGCATTGGTAGAATCTTCTCTCCAGGGGATGTTTTTGGCATTTAGGTATGCGATTACATTGACACGGCCCAGCGCCAGCAGCGGCCTCAATAAGCGGCCACTCTTTACCGGCATTGCGGCAAGACCGGCGGGACCCGCGCCCCGGAATATGCGCATCAGCGCCGTTTCCAGCGCGTCATCGGCGGTATGGGCGGTTACAATGCGTACCGGAACGCCGCCGTTGGCCTCGATGCGCCGCGCTTCACGGAACCATGCGCGGCGGCGGTAGAGCCGTGCGGCGGCCTCAATGCCCAGGCCGTTGGCTTGGGCGACCGCAGCAATTTTTCCAGGCGGAATTGAAACAATGCGGCACGGGATATTGAATTGTTCACAAAGGGATCGCACAAAATCCGCATCCCCCCGGCTTTCCGCCGCCGGGCGGATACCATGTTCAACATGGATGCAACGCAGATCAAAAGCGCCTTCCGCCCCCCGGTCCCTTACCGCCGTCAGCGCGGCAAGCAACGCCGTTGAATCCGCCCCGCCCGATACAGCGGCAAGATAAACCCCCGCCCCATGTTCACGCAACATGGCGGCAAGGGATGATTCAAAGGCGGCAGCCGGTTTTATGCCTTTTTCTCCCCGGAGGCGGGGGAAGCAACAGCGGCAGCGGTTCCCGCGGCGGGAGCGGCGCCGGCGGCAGCCTCGGCTTCGGCAGTGGCAGCGGCTTCAGCCTTGGCAAACTTCACCAAGGCCACCACCTGATCCACAGCGGAAATAAGCCGGACTCCTTCGCTGAGGGGAATGTCCCGCACGTGGAGAGACTGGTTGACCTTAAGGCCAGAAATATCAATATCGATCCGTTCCGGCAGGTCCTTGGGCAGACATTCAACTTCGATTTCATGGAGCGGCGATTCAAGCATACCGCCCTCGCGTACGCCAATGGGATTCCCCTGCAGATGAATGGAAACCTTGGCCCGCAAGGCAACGCCGCTTTCAACCTCGTAAAAATCGACATGCAGAATATTCCCGTCGATAATATTGCGCTGGGTATCTTTTACAAAGGCTTCATAGGATTTTCCCTCAACCTCTACCTTTACAATGGTACTTTCCGAGATACGTTTTACCCCGCGTGAAAATTCCTGGGCATCAAGATCGATGGAAATCGAACTGCCCGATCTTCCGTACAACACCGCCGGAATGCGGCCGCCGCGCCTGATCCGGCGGGCTTCGGCGGAACCGTTCTTTTGACGATTCCTGGCGGATAATACAACCTGACTCATATATTCACCTCATTCTAAAAATACCGCGATGGTAAAATCCAATGCGTTTTAACCGGGAGGAACCCCTACTGGGACGACAGGGTTCGAACCTGTGAATGCCGGAGCCAAAACCCGGTGGCTTACCACTTGCCTACGTCCCAAAATACTATATTTGCGTAAACCGGCAAATACAGGTAAGATGCACTGATTTCGGACCGTAACCCGCATCCTCAATTGGATTTAACAAGTGCTTCCCTAGCCAAGATACCATAAACAAGAGAAAAATAGCAACAGCCGAATACTGTTTTTGAAAAAATTGACCCTAAATTTCTACCGAAAGATCATCCTGTACCGCGCCGGAATCGTATTTGTCCAGAATCTTTTTTTGTAAATCAGCGCGGAAATCAGGGTGAATCGGATGGGCAACATCTTTGTATTCCCCTGCCCTTGTTTTACGGCTTGGCATGGCAATAAAAACCCCGCTCTTGCCCTCAATAATTTTTACATTATGCACCACAAAGCAGTCGTCAAATGTAACTGTTACATAGGCTTTAAGTTTGCCTTCGCCTGCCACTTTCCGGACCCGAATATCTGTTATCTCCATGGCGCTCTCCTTTTTATGACGGTCCTAAACTATCTTTATTTTAATACCGTATTGTCCGGCGCGCAAGTGGAAATGTTACTATAGCAAAATTCCGGTTCCGCGAGAGCCTGTTTGCCGCCAAAGCCGCCGCCGCCCGGTCGGTAAAAACCCCGAAACAGGTGGAACCGGAGCCGGAAAGGCCGGCAAAAGCGGCGCCAAGTTCCCGCAGCCGGGTAATGACGCTGGTATACGCCTCGCCGCCCAATTCCCCGCAGGCGCATGCCTCCGTAAGAGCCTGTTCAAATTGTGGATTTTTGCGGTCAATAGACCGTAAAAATCCCGATTTTCGGGCTCTGCGAACCTTCGGTTCGATGGAGCCTGCAAGGTAGAATTTTGGCGTTTACAACGC
>JAITHQ010000160.1 GCA_031279925.1 Treponema sp.
TGCTTTAGATGGCCTACGGTCGGAAAATCAGAACGCCGAAAGTTGCAGACCCGCTCAAAGGAGTTAAAGAAAATTCGGTAATGAAAGTGGTTGATGAATACCTCACTTTGAAACGTATACCGCATTACCGCATCAACAGCGGCGGCCTGAAAGACAGCCACGGTCGGCTGGTACGGTTCGGCGCGAAAGGCATGGCAGATTTTTACGCTATCGGCCCTGCGGGAATATCCGTCTGGATTGAGTGCAAGAGGCCGAAGGGGGGCCGGTTATCGGCTGCGCAAAAAGAATTTTTGGATTGCGTCAACCGGCACTCCGGGGTCGGTATTGTGGTGAACTCTGTTGAAAGTCTGGAATCCCAATTACAGGAGGCGGGGATTATATGAAAATACTATCGTGGAAGTTTGGAAAAGAAGCCGAAGCGTTTGTAAAATCAAGGCCCGAAGAAGAACCGTCGCTATTTGACAATGAACCGGAGGATACGCCGGCATGACGCTCCGTAAGCACCAGCGCGAAACAGTAGAAGTATGCCGCGAGATACTCTCCGGGAAACCGGTAAGGGAAATAATCCTGTCGGTTACTCCCGGAGGGGGAAAGTCTTTTGTCCCGGTGATTATCGCGGAGAACCTTATCCCCGCTATAGCGGAAAAAATCTGCTGGGCGGTTCCCCGCAACAGCCTGAAATATCAGGGAGAAGATGAATTCTGCGATCCGCATTGGCAGACAGACAAACGCATCCGCGCCGCCGAAAACGGCGAAGACCTGTCGCGGGGGCTTACCGGTTATGTAACGACCTATCAGGCTGTCGGCACAAACGCGGAATGTCACGCAAAGGAATTCAGGCGGCATAAATACATTCTGTTCCTTGATGAGTTCCATCATGCCGCCGAAGGCTCGGAATGGCACAAAGCCATTCAGCCGCTGATAAAAAGCGCTGCGCTGGTGGTGCTTGCGATCGGGACGCTTTCACGCGGGGACGGCCAAAAAATAGCGTTTCTGGACTATGGCAGCGGCGGGCCGGTACTTGAAAACACTGAAACGCGGCGCGTAATTCGCTATTCACGAAGCGGGGCCATAAGAGACGGCGCTATATTGCCGGTGAAGTTTGAACTCGTAGAAGGAACAGCCGAATGGGAGGAGCTTGACGGCCATAAAAGCGCGTCTAAATTATCCGGCGAAGAGAGCGCGAAGGCTCTGTTTACGGCCCTGCGGACGGAATACGCGAATGAATTGATGGATATGTCGCTGCGGGAATATCAGGCACATTTTGATGAGGGCTGGGGCGCGAAGATGCTGGTGGTTGCGCCAAATATCAAAATTGCCAGGGCGTACTATGACTTCCTAAAGGGGCGGGGCTGCCCGGCCAGAATCGCCACAAGCGAAGATACGCCTGCGGCTAGGCGCGACATCAAGGATTTTAAGAAAGGAACATTTAACATATTGGTCAGTGTTGCTATGGCCAGTGAAGGTTTGAATGTTCCAAATGTTTCAGTTATATGCTTTCTGACAAACATCAGGTCTGTTCCCTGGATTGAACAATGTATAGCAAGGGCAAACCGCGTATCACCAGGCAAAAGCAGGGCCGCTGTATTTGCCCCCGCAGATTGGGCTTTCAGGAAGGCCGTCAAGATGATAGAGAAGGAGCAGCTTGTTCCACTCGAAAACCCGGAAGGGCAGCAGGAGTTATTATCCCAGGGGAAACAGCAGGAAAGGGAAGGACAGGGCGGGGAAAAACCGTGGATTATTCCAATCGCGTCTAATATTCAAATCCATGAAACACCGCCAGTAAATACACTGCCTTGTACTCCAAGCGAAGCGGAAAGTATTTTACGGAAAAATATCAGGGGCGTTATTTCTCAATTTTTGGAAAGGCAGTCACCCGGTAACAAACAGGCTCATAGCCGGATGCTGTATCGAAGGCTGCGGCTGATATGCGAAAAGCCGGTTAAAGATATGAACCGGGGCGAGCTTGAAAAAACATGGCTGTGGGTTCGTAAAGAATATGGAAACAAGGGAGCATAAATATGAACAGGATTGATATTACTGGTAAAAAATATGGCCGGCTTACTGTTCTGTTTTTTGCCGGAACAGACACCGGGCATCGGTCAAAATGGAGATGCCAATGCGAGTGCGGAAAAATACTCATTGCTGATGGCTGGAAAATAAGAAACGGACATACACAATCCTGCGGATGCCTTCAAGCAGAAAGAGTAGCCCAAGCAAATACAAAAAATCTTACTAAGCATGGTATGTCATGTGGAAGTAAGAGAAAGGGACACAGGCTGTATAAAATTTGGCGGGGAATGATTGATAGATGTGAAAATCAAAACGTCCAGAATTATCAGTATTATGGCGCACGGGGCATCTCGGTATGTAAGGAATGGAGAACCGACTTTTTGATTTTCTATACGTGGGCTATGAGAAATGGTTATTCCCCTTCACTATCTATTGACCGAAAAAATGTCAATGAAAATTACTGCCCTGAAAACTGTAGATGGGCAACACCGCTTGAACAAGCGAATAACAAACGGAACTCAATCAGGAGGGCAGTATGAACCAATTAAACATGGTGATTATTGAGGGTAACGCTTGCCGGGATGCGGAAATAAAAACCAC
>JAITHQ010000246.1 GCA_031279925.1 Treponema sp.
TTTTAGCTTCTTGCCATGGAACAGGCGAATTCTTGAAAAATCCACGGATTGCACGGATTTTCATGGATTATACCGGTCCTGGGGAACTGAAATCCGTGTTAATCCATGTAATCCGTGGATCTTCTTTAGTTATTCTTAAGGGGAACAACTATACAACGGGAGAGGGTATGAGTATTCAGGTTGTCCATGACCAGCACTACCCTTTTCGCCGCCGGATACCGCGTATCAAGCAGCCATTGGATTTTACGCGCCCAGTCCTTTTTGGTCTGCTGTGCCGAGGCTTCCGCATACCGCCAGAGCGCAAGCGGTTCGGTACCCATAAAAACACCGCAGGTCCTGTTACGCCGGTATTCGGTATCGGCCTTTTCGGTGTGTCCCGGTTTTGCCGGCAATGGTTCCTCAAGCACCTGCTACGGCTTGTGGTCCATACCGGCCAGCGGATACGGTTCATGATAGGGCCGGGCGTACACCGCTAACCCGTCCTCCATAGCCGCCGTGAAGGCTCCGTTATGCTGAGGCGGTATGCACCGGTAGTCTTTCAGGTGAGGTTTAAGCGGCTGTTTTTTAAAAGGCGGCTGACCGCCATGGGGGACCGGGAATCCCCATAGTGTAATTCCATACAGGTATCGGCCAATAATCTCAGGGGCCAGGTACGGCATTCCTGAGGCGGTTGGCCGCAGGCTAAAGCAATAATTCGGGTTTCTATCGGGGTTGTTGCAAAACTTCAGTTTTGCAACAGGCTCTATCTTGCCGGTTATCTTTGCCTGGAGCGGCGGCGTTTCCCGCTTCTTGCGCTGCAAAAAGGCGGTAAGGTCTGGCGAGGTCACAAAGTCCTTTTTGCCATTTTAAATGGTCTGGCGGCTTAGCCCTATGCGCCCGGCGATATCCGCTTTCTTGGCCGGGTTTCGGCCTTCGCTTACCGCCTTGCCTTGTCCAGCAGGTTTTGTATCACCTTATCGGTAATGTCTACCGTAGGACTGTACCAGATAATCTCCGTGCTTTCCTTTAAATTCAACACCATACTGTAGCCTTCACTTTCGGCAATGTAACGTATCTCGCCATATACCTGATCCAGAAAAGTTCCCGACTGGGAAAGTTTCTTTTTCTGGTCTTCAAGTTCCGTGGTTTTCAACGTGTAGTATTCCCTAAGAAATTCCGATTTCCGGTATACTTCGTTTTCAAGCCGTGCTGCCTGGCTCTGATCCCCGCCCACAACCGCATCGGCATGTTTCGATTTTAAGTCCTGAATCTCTTTGGTCATACGATCGATCTCTTTCTGGACGCGGGCGCTCCGCTCCTCAAAATCCCGTACCGCCCGGGAATCCCTAAAAAACGTCGTGTACACTTTGGCAAGATCCACTACGGCAAAACGGGTAAGCTGCTGGGCGGAAAGGGAACACACGGCGCCGCCGCATATCAGCAGAAAGAGCAGAACTCGCTTATTCATGAAACTACCTCTAATATGATATGGCAAAGGAAATTACCGGATCAATACCCGATCCCGGATTGTTGGAATCACCGAATGGTATACTGCCCTTTTCCCAATGGAATTCGCCGTCTAGAACCCTAAACCGTTTCGCCAAACTAAAACGGAGCGGCAGTTGGGGCATGGTAAACCGGAGGCCCGCGCCAAAACTGAAACGCATGTTTTCGATGGTAAAGTTTGATTTGCCTTCGGGATTCTCGCCAAAGTAATAGCCCTGGGTTGTTTCTACGCCGGCGGCGTCAAAGAAAAAGTCCCAGGCCAGAATACCCTGGATCAAGGGGAAGCGGAGTTCCGCCCAGTTTTCCCACAGGGTAAGGCCCTTGACGCGGTACTCGCCGCTCCAGCCCCGTCCAACAAACATGCCGTCCACCGCAAGTTTACTGGCTTCCTCGATGGTCGGAACAGGACTGTTGATATCCCGTCCGGGCTGCTTGAACACCAGGGACAGGCCCGTATGGAAACCAAGGACCGATTTGAAGCTCCATTTTTCGCCAACCGGAATATTAAACAGCGTTATATAATACTCCGCCCTGCTGTCGCTTCTAAGGTAATGCTCCCGTTCCTGCGCGCCCAATATACCGTAGATTCCAAACCGCTCGTACAGATAATAGCCGTTTGAAGGATCGTAGTAAATATCACGCTGGTCCAGGGCAAGGGTTGACCACAGGGAATTTTTGGGAGTCCAGGTATTGCTCCCCTCCCTTAAAGCGGCGTCAAAGGGCCGGTACAGGGTTTCATCGTAAACGCTCCGAATAAAGCCGGTTCGGACGCCGCCGCCAAGAGACAAATTTCCCAGCGGGGTGGACCAGCGATAACCGGTTGAGAAACCAAGGGAAATATACCATTGATCATATTTCATCAGGAACTCATTGGGGGGCAGCTTATTGGAGGCGTAATATTCCGGCCAGTCAGCAAAGCCGTCGGGAAAGGCGTATGGCTCGTTCCCGTTAAAGAACGGGGCAACGTTATCCATTGCCGCCAGCCGTTTGGCCCATTGCAGGGTAAAGTCGAAACCGCCGGAAAAAGGCAGGCCGAATATCCAGCGGTGGTTGTAGTTCACCGCAAGGCTGGCGGTATCCGGCGAGGCGTTAATATCGGCGCCCAACTGGTTTCCCGTGCCCCGGAAATTGCGGTCGTTCCATTTTGCAAGGAGTGACACGGGGAAGGTCTCAGGATCGGCGCTGCCGGAAAAGGTAAGGCCAAGCTGAAGATCGGTAGTTGGCTGCTCCTCCACATTGAATACCAGGTCCATCAGGCTGTCGGCGCTTCCCGGCGGGGTTTCAGGCGCAACCATAGTAAAATACTGAAGGTTCATAAGGTTGCGCCATGCCTCCATAACTTTGGCCTTTGAAAACACATCGCCTGGTTCCAGGGGTATCTCGCGCAGTATAACTTCGGTTTTGGTCTTGATATTTCCCCGTACAATAATATTTTCGATATGCGCCCTTCCCCGCTCCACAATGGAAATATGATAGGAAATAGCGCCGTTAACAGCATCCTTGTTTTCATCCCTGCTGATGGTATTAAAAATATAACCGTTTTCGTAATACAGATCCGCTACGCGCTGCAGGTCGGCTTCGAGCCTTCGGGCGTTAACCGTTTCACCTGTTTTTGAGTTTACCAGTTTTGAAAGCTGCTCGGTGGAGAAAATCAGGTTTCCTTCAAAGGTAACGCCGCCAAAAGTGTAAATCCTCCCCTCGTGTATCCGAAAGGTAAGGATCAGATTATTGTTTCCCTTGGCATCCTTGTTGATGTCCCTGGTAACATCGATCACGTCCGCATCTATGTAGCCGCGATCGTGGTAGTACTGGGTAATGGCGGCGCGGTCGGCCAAGAGCTTTGATTCCTGAAATGCGCCGTCATTGATCAGATTTTTCGCTTTTAGTGAAAGCTGCCCACGCAATGCCCTGGCTGAAAAAACCGAATTTCCCTCAAACCGGAATTCCTCGATTGATATCTTTTCGCCTTCGGTAATGTAAAAAGTAAGAACCATAGCTGAATCGCCGCCGCTTTTTGTTTCGGAACGGACCGTTGCATCGGGATAACCTTTTTCCAGATATTTATTGATAAGCGCCTGTTCGTCAATATGTATCTTTGCCTGGTTTATTACATCATTCACCTTGATGCTGATCAGGTCCAAAAGCTCCGTCCTGCGAATACCGGAATTCCCCACAAACACAATCCGGCTGACAATTGGCCGCTCGGTAACGGCAAAGCGGATAATAACTTCGTTTCCAAATGCGTCCGCTGGAACCGCGCTGGGGGAAATCAGGTCAAAGTACTCAAGGGCATAGAGCTTTCCCTGCAGCTCCCAGAAAATAGAGTCGTCAAAAGGGCGGCCACGGTACGGCTCCATAAGCCCTTCCAGCTCGGACAGTTTTACATGCCGCAGCCCGGTAAAAACAATATCCCTGATTGGTTTACCCTGATACCATTCTTCCCGTTGCTGGGCAAAGGCGGAAAAAACCGTCGCAGCGGCAAACATCAACACACACACATAACGCAAAGGCGTACGCATTAAATCTCCTAAAATGACCTGCTCCAGGTAAGAGTCACTGAACTATCGTTAACCCACCAGTTTTCCGGGTGCGTGGGAATAAAATCCCACCGGATATTAAACAAAGGACTCTGCAATTCTACCCCAATGTCCGGCTCGAAACTTAAACCCCCAGAGCTGGTTTTGTTCGCATCGTACCGCATAGAAAGCATGACCTGGGTAAACAGATCCGGCCCAAAGTACTTACCCATAAAAACAGTTGTGTTATCAAAATAGTTACCGACTCCTATTCTGTCAACAGGCGCCTGCATAAGGCCGGTTGCGCTGAAAAACGCATTTTGCAGGACCTGGGTTCTGACGCTGAACATGTCCAGCCGCATAAAATTCCGTATCTGCCGCTCAAGCTGCCGCACCACAACAAATTGCGCCAGCATGTCCGAAAAAGATCCCAAAAAAGCCCGCTGAATGGTTCCGGTATCCTCGTCCACCTGGGTTCCGGTAAGATTCTGCCCCAGCAGGGCAAAAATTTCCATCTGGGAAAGGGAAGGGGTGGATTCAAAGCGGGCGGTAAAAGAAAGAAGCGGCGCGTTCTCGACGATCATGGAGATGGTAACCGGCCCATCTTCGGTACGGTCACGGACCTCGGCGCGGGCGCTCAAGCGCGGCTCAAAACGCAGTTCGTTTTCCCTAAAGATAAGGCTGCCGCTGCGGATATAAAAACTTCGCTCAAAATAGAAAATTTCCCCGCTACGTATCTTTACATCGCTGTTCAGGGAAAATTGCCGTGACAGGGAATCGGCGGTAACATGCACTTTGGTTCCCATATCGGGAGTGGCCCTTAGAACGGGAAAATTCGCATTGGGCCACAGGAATTCTACAACCGGACCGGTGCTTACCGCAATGTCTACCGTAACGGGAATTATGGCCTGTGCAAACATATCCGTTCCCTGCGCCTGGCTGATCTCTTCGGAATTAAGGCTTATTTCCGTATTGTTGGCAAACAGATCGCCTGAGACGTCGAAGATAAGGTTTTCCATCGAAAGGGCCAGAGCGCCGGAGGCGTCGCCTTTTGCCAGGAAACCGGTTATATCAAAACCAAAAGGTATGGGGGTTTCATGGGGAACATTGATGTCTATTTTGAAAATATTCGGTATCCAGCGGTCAAAACGGAACCAGCCGTTGACGCTCCCCGCCCCCCGCCCCACCGAGGCGGGAACCGGCCCAAAAGTCATTTCGTTTCCCTCAATGGCAATGGTAAAAGGTATCGGCCTGATATCCTGGGTAACATAACCGGGCACCTGTATCCGAAGGCTGGAAGTCCGCGCCGAGCCAAAAAATTCCGGGTCTGCAATTGATCCCTTTATTTCCACCGATGCGTCTACATAGCCGCCGGCAAACGTAACGTCGGCCTTGCCGGGAACCAGCCGGAATAAGTCCGCAAGATCAATGTACAGATCATTGCAGCGGGCGTTAATGGTTTTTTGATCGATGCTGCCGATAAGGGAACCGCGTATGGGGAACGGGCTGGACAGGCCCGCATAAAAATTGCCGTTCCGGTCCATCTTGACGCGGAGCATGTTCTTTGGGCCGCCCGATACCGAAAGGCCGCCGCCGCCACGGGAAACATCAATGGTAAACGGCTCCTCCGCCGCCAGATCGGCGTACTTTAGGTTTTCAACAGAAACCTGGCCCTTAAAGGAGCCAATGGCGCCGCCGATTTCAAGCCAGGATTCAATCGGCTTAAAACTAACTTCCAGGGCCATTTTCCCTTCCAGCTTTTTTCCCCCTGCCATTCCCCCTAACTCCGCCCGGGTTTCGGCAAGCCCCTCGCCCCCCTGTACCCTAAAGAGGGGTATACGGCCTTCAAGACCGGCAAAATTAAGCGCCAGATCATAAACGGTAAATTCCCTATTGTCCAGCGCCGCCCGGGCGGATGCCCGAAGATCCCAGTCCTGAACTTTTGCGTTAAGCGATGAAAGGTTACATTCGGCGCGAAAGGAACGCAACGAATCCCATGAGACCTGAATATCGCCGTCCGCATAGGCGTTATGCACTGAATTGAACATCCGGTCCAAGCGCATTCCCGATCCTGAAACCGATAAATTCAGGTGTTTTTCAAGAAAGGAACCTTCCATGCGATACCATTCCCGGCCTTCCCCCAGAACAAGTTTTCCTGAAAAGCCGGAAAAATCCGCCGGCCAGGAAACCTGAACATTGCCGTTTAGAGGGCCAAGGCTGTCCCGGTAATGCAGCACAGGAATATCCGCCCCATCCTGATCCGCCCTGCCGGCAATCCTGAACAGGGCGGGGCCCGCCGGACTCGCAATGTCAAGCAGTTCAAGGCTGTCCACATCCAGCGACCAAAACGAAAGGGAATCGTAGCGCAGTGACGCAAAAAAGGATAAACGCCCCGTCTGGCCCCGGTAGGGAATTGGAATGTTCTGCCCCTGCAGATAACCTGAATAGGCTCCGTTTTTACCGGCGCTGATGTTTATCCGCAGGTCATGGGACCCCTGAACGCTTATGGTACGGCGATTCAGCATCTTTCCCTCAAAAAAATACGAAAGGTCCCGGTAATGGGCGTTCATGGAAAAGGAAATATTCTCGATCGATGGAAAATCGGCGCGGCCTGTTACCAGAAAGGCGTCATCATCCTGGATAAAACGCCCCTCGGCCAGAACAAAATGGCGATCCGTACCGGATACGGAAACCAGGCCCACCATGTTCCGGCTGCCCTCGTAGGCAATAACAATGCGGGGGGCATTATACAAAATGTGCTGAAAATCCTTTGTAAAAAAGACTTCGGTGGTAATTGAAATATTGCGCCAGAAGCTGTGCAGGGGATCGGGCAGCAAGGGCTCTTTAATAAACGGCAGCGCGCTGTCGGAAAGGTCTGCGGCTGAAAAAGAATCCAAGAGGACGCTGGCCTCTATCCGCCCCGATTCTGAATTGAGCGAACCTTCCAGGGAAAAAGAACTAAGCCGCACATGGTCATACGATTCAATATCCCTAAACCGCAGCGCGGAAACCTTAAACCCCAGATCGCCGCCTGAAGGCAGCAGGCTTGCGCTTAAGGCGGTAAGGTCCACCCGGCCCAGGGCAACCGTTTCGCCAAAAACATGTATCTCCCCGTTCCGGGTATTGATGCTTAACTCAGCGTCAAGGCTTTCTTTCCCGGTAAAACTGACGTCATTTAAAGACACTATGCCTTCCGGCGCAAGCGGGTCCAGCCCTATACTCCCCTTAAAGGTAATATCCCCCAAAAAGCCGTCGCCATTGGATTCATCCAAACGGGGTATGAAAACATGAAGCGATTCAACCGCCGCCAGCTTTTCATCGCCGGAAGCCCGTATCTCAAAAAAAGCGCCTTCAGCCGCCGCAAGTATACCCGCCGGAGATTCCGCGGTTTCCCTGGACGGGACAGCGCCTGAAATATCTATCTGGTAACGCAGCTTCCCGTCCCGGTCACGATTAAACGAAGCGGCGCCCGTACCGGCTATGCCAAGCCACTGTTTACCCGCCGGCAATTGATCGGAAAAATCCAAGATGTCCCGGATCATAAAATTGGAGCAGCTAAAATGGGCCGCTATATCCCCCGACTCAAGCCCGTAATCCAGCGAAAGCTCAAAGGGCAGTTGATCCGAAAATTTCCGTACACTGAGCGTGTTATCCCGCAGGGTAAGCCCAAAAGCAAGAGAACGCATCCGTAAGGTATCCCCGTTAACCGAAGGGATGCTGATTACCGCTTCTCCTTCGTCAAGGCCAGTGGATGCGGAACCGTTTATCCGCACGGCCGCCTGGGCGCTGAGGCCCTTCCCGATAAGGTGATCCGCCAAAAAACCAAGCGTCCATCTGCCGTCCAGATTTATCTGGTTGTCAATAACCTGGGCGCTGAAATTCAGGCCGTCAATTTGGTATTGATCCCCTCCGTTCACAATTGTACATTGGCCGTTGCGGATTCTCACCAGAAGCCGGGAGGGAAGCAGTTCCGCAAAACCCTGCCGCGAATCAACCTTGCCGGTATTGAGAATATCAAAGAGTTCAATCAGGTCTTTGTCCCGGTCCAGCCGCAAGTTGATATGCGGCGTGTCGATACGCACCGACCGGATCGCCTTGGGCTTGTTCCACAACAGTTCCAGAAACGAATAGGAAACGCGAAACCGTGAAATACTGAGTACCGGAACTTCGTCTTCCCCCATGATACGGACATTCCGCACATCGAAAGCGCCAAAAATTGAAGGGCTTATCGAGGAATACCGGATTTTTCTGCCGACAAAGGCCTCTACCCTGTTGATTAAATCATCGCGTATGCCAATCATGCCGCCGTAAATGGCCCGCTGAACCGGCGCTAAAACAAGGAAACCCATGAAAACCAGGGAGAAAAAAATGAGAATCTGGGCAAGTAGTCGCAACGAAACCGCGTTTTTTTCGTCTTTTGTTGAGAAAGCCAGCATTTATTTCCTTGTGAGAAAACCGCTTTGACGTAAATCCCTATGCTGCAAAAAGTTACGATTTTCTCTAAGAGCCAGTTGAAAACCCAACCGGGGTTTTCAACTGGCTCAATTTACATTCCCTCTTACTATAACATATTTTGGCGTCACTTGTATCGAAAAATCAGGGAATTCGGGTTGTTTTTTTTATTTTTTCATGGTATTGATATGGAAACAATGGAAATTCTACGCAATTTTGCCGTGTTTGAAGGCGGAGACGGCAGTGGAACCAGTACCCAGATCGCGTTTTTGGAACGGCGATTCGCCGGAAACGGCCCGCAGTCGCCGGTATTTTACCCTACTTTTGAGCCGACCGGCGGACCGGCCGGCCGTCTGATACGTTCCGCCCTGAAACGGGAAATTTCCTTGCTGCCCGCCACCCTTGCCCGGCTGTTCGCCGCAGACCGGAACGAGCATGTATACAGCGCGGACGGCATTGCCGAACACTGCCGCAGGGGGGAACTGGTGGTTTCAGACCGTTACACCCTTTCCTCGTTGGTGTACCAGGGCATCGAATGCGGCGACTCGCTCCCCCGCGCCCTGAATTCCTCTTTTCCCGTCCCGGAGCTGCTAATATTCTTCGACATAGACCCGGAAACCGCCGCGAAACGCCTGCAAAACCGCCCTTCGCTTGAGATATATGAGTATCTGGAATTCCAGTACAAAGTCCGCGAAAAGTACCGCTCCCTAGCGGACGAGTGCCAAAAGAGCGGCGTCCGGGTAGAAACCATTGATGCGGCCAAACCCCCGGAAGAAGTTGCCGAAGATGTGTGGAGCGCCTTGCGGAAAATGCCGATATTTGAAGCAGAGAGCGGGGAACAGGCGAGCTTATTGTAATTGGATGCGGGTCTTTTATTCGCTCCGCGCCAATAATATTCATCTACGCCCCCCTGGTGAGGCGCGGTTATTTGGTGGAAACAAAAAATGGGAAAGAGGGTTTTTAGAATAGTTATCCTGGGGGCTGTTTTGCTTGGAGCGGGCGTTCCCCTGAACGCCTATTATGTTACCTACAAGGAACAATATTACCGGCTTTACCATCTGCACCATATCCAGTACCCCGACGACACCATGGAAAACATCTACTGGCTGGAGCAGGCAATAAAGGCCGATTTCGCCAACCCTCTGTACGCCATGACCCTTATCGAAAACGAAAACCAGTGGGAAAAATACCGTTATCTGTTTAACATGCACATCAACCTCAAGTTGATTGAACAGTACCTTTTTCTGGGGAATAAATGGAACAAACGGGAGGTATATTTCTACAACGCCCCCTGGAAAGAGCAAAACCTTGAAAGCCTTAAAACTGCGGAAACCTGTTACCGTACCGCCCTTTACTACTGGAAGGCGGCGTCTGAGTGGGCGGAAAAAGCCAGAGAAAAGCGATTCCGTTTTATCAATCTGCAAAAAATCCAGTTCTGGGAAGATGAGGCCCACCGGATGGAAACCGGGGAACTGAACTACGAAAAGACTATCAGCCGTGAACTTGATCTGCTGCAAAAGGCGCGGGAACGATTCGAAGCAATGGGCGAAAACACCTATTAAATTCCCTAATTTGCTTTTACGGCGCTGGTTTGCATTATGCTTCAAGACGAGGTCTTTTCTTTCGGGACCTTCCCTCTCGTTTTGCGTCAACCGGCTCCGGCTCCCTAATCCCGTCGATTAAGGATGCCGCTTCTCCCCTAAAACATAAATTGTCCGCCCCAGAGTCCCCGGTGTGTCAGTTGGACGAGGGCCTTTCGGACACAGAAATGGCCGTGGACGGAATTATTGCATGGTGTTCTACAAGTCAATCCACTTAATAAGGACGAAGCTCAATTTTAGCTTCTTGCCATGGAATAGGTGAATTCTTGAAAAAATCCACGGATTGTACGAATTTTCATGGATTATACCGGTTCTGGAAAACTGAAATCCGTGTTAATCCATGTAATCCGTGGACCTCCTTTAGTTATTCTTAAGGGGAACAACTATACAAGTTCGTCAAGATGCCTGCGCTACAGGGCGTGCCTGGCGTAAGGGCGGTCTACCAAGAAATGCGGAACCGCTTCATCCTGCGAGGCAAACCCAAAGAGGCCGGCTCCGGGTAGGGCGTGTTTAGCCGTAAGCCCCGCCGGTTTGGTTCGGTATAGAACAAG
>JAITHQ010000248.1 GCA_031279925.1 Treponema sp.
CACAGTCCACGGATTACACGGATTAACGCGGATTTTCGGTACCAAAACCCTTCTAATCCGTGAAAATCCGTGGATTTTTCCTCTCTCAATTTTCATTTCTCCATTTAATCAGCGCTTCCTTTTTTAGCGCTTGTTGTTGCAAAACTGAAGTTTTGCAACAACCTCATTAATTATCAAGAATTGCGCAAGCCTTGTCCGCAAAATATTTGCTTCTCTATCTCTATACTCTCTCCTCCCTCTCTTTTCTTCTTCACTAAGAGCCTGTTTAAATTGTGGTTTTTTGCGGTCAATAGACCGCAAAAATCCCGGTTTTCGGGCTCTAAGCCTGCCGGTAGCCGTCCAGAAACACCGCAAGGCGGCGCATGGCGCAGGCCAGTGTATCCTTGTCGGGAAGGAAAACAATACGGAAATGGTCAGGCTCCTTCCAGTTAAAGCCCGTTCCCTGCACCAGCAGCAGGCGCTGTTCCCGCAAAAGATCGAGCATAAATTGTTGGTCGTTGGTAATGTTGAAGCGCTTAATGTCAACCTTTGGGAAACAGTACAATGCCCCCTTGGGCATTACCACAGAAAGGCCGGGAATGGTGTTGGCCATATTAACGGCAATATCCCGCTGCTCCCGCAGCCTGCCGCCCGGAAGGAGCAGGTCCTTTACGCTCTGGTAGCCGCCCAGGGCGGTCTGTATACCGAACTGGGAAGGCATGTTGGCGCAGAGCCGCATATTGGAAAGCATCTCCAGCCCTTCAATATAACCGGCGGCAAATTTTTTGTTTCCCGAAAGCACCATCCATGCCGAGCGGAAACCGGCGGCCCGCCATGCCTTGGAAAGCCCGTCAAAACTCACGGTAAGGATATCTGACGCAACGGTAGACATGGGGATATGCACCGCGCCGTCATAGGTTATCCTGCTGTAGATTTCATCGGCGTATACGATAAGATCGTGTTCCCGCGCAATCCGGGCAATATCTTCCAGTATGGGGCGGCCATAAACCGCGCCGGTGGGGTTGTTGGGGTTGATCACTACAATGGCCTTGGTGCGGGGGCTTACCTTGGAACGAATGTCCTCGATGTCGGGATTCCATTCGGCGGATTCATCGCAGCGGTAATGGACTGCCGCGCCGCCTGCAAGCGTTACCGCCGCGGTCCATAGGGGATAATCCGGCATGGGAAGGAGCACCTCATCGCCCGCATCCAGCAGGCCCTGCATGGCGATCATGATAAGCTCGCTTACCCCGTTGCCGATGTAGATGTCGTCGATGCCCACGTCCATCACGCCCTTGTCCTGAAAATCCTGCATTACCGCCTTGCGGGCGGCAAAAAGGCCGTGGGAATCGCCATAGCCCTGGGCGTTGTGCAGATTGACAATCATGTCGTGCAGTATCTCATCCGGCGCGTTAAAGCCAAATGCGGCGGGGTTGCCGATGTTGAGCTTAATGATCCTAAAGCCCTCATCCTCAAGGCGTTTCGCTTCTTTAAGAACCGGCCCCCTGATGTCGTAACATACATTACTGAGTTTGGATGATTTATCAATATCCTTCAAAACTACTCCTTAAAAAGCCATGCCCCGGCTTCATCAATATATTTCTTTATTATGGCGGCGTGTACCTCGGTTTCAATCCTGGCCGCCTGCCGCTTCCAGCCTTCCCCGTTTTTAAGCGCCTTAACAACCCGCTCCCGGCCCTTTACGGCAAGGGAGCGGCACTCCGCCTGATTTACCGAATATTTCAACAAGGTTCCGGAAAGGAAAAACGCGGAAAGGCCGGTAATAAGCGGCTCATTCGAAGATAAAACAAGCGCCCTGAATTCCTCTTCGGCCCGGTCAAAAAGTCTGGCAAGAACCAGGGAAAAACCGTAATACCAGCGAAGCCATTGCGCTTCTTTTATTTTTCCCTTTTCAAGCCGTAGTTGAAAAAAATCCGCCGCAGCCCTGGCGTCCCCGCCCAGGATTCTGGCCGCGCCAAAAATGATGGCGTTTGCGTCCAGCAGGGCGGGTTTTGCTATGGCAACCTTGTTTTCAAGCTGCAAGGCCCCTCCAAAATCACTCAACACCAAATAGGAATTCAGCAGCAAGCGGACATGCCGGGAAGCATAATACCCTTTGTGGTAAATTTTGTTTTCCAGGTATTCCGTCAGCGCCGGCCAGTCTTCCCGTTCCAGCAGCATGAACAGGCGGCGGTTCATTAGAAAAAAGGAATTTAAGCCGGCAAGGGAAGCAATCAAAACCAGCGCCAAAGGCCAGGCGGACTGCCAGAAAGCCGCCGTCATATCCATCCCAAAAACCGCAAACGGCAGCACGGCAACAAAGGATAGCACAAAAATGATAAGTATGTTAAAAAAAATAATAATGTATTTGAATTTCAAGCAAAACATCTCCTATAATGGACTTGTTCACGGAATAGGTCCGTTTCAAGCCCTGCGGTTTTCGCCGGCGGGCCTTTGGCTTGCCGGCTGCGAAACGCGCATTTTTAAGCGGAATTGATTTGGAAACTAAGAGCCTGTTCAAAATTCTACCTTGCAGGCTCCAAAAGAGCCCGAAAATCGGGATTTTTGTGGTCTATTGACCGCAAAAATCCACAATTTGAACAGGCTCTAAAGGTTCCGAACCAATCTTGTCAAAAGAGGCTGTTCAAAACGGTTAGCTTTGGTACAGACTCGATTGCTAATGATAGAGTAGAGTAAAGGAAAGGGCAAGTCAATAATGAAGAGTTTTTCGCTTGGTGAAATACCGCCGGGCAGTTTTTTTACCAAACCGGTGTATCTTGATTCTCAGTTTGTCGTGGCGGCGCCAGAAACGCCTTTTTCCAAAAACATTGCCAAAATCATTACGGATTGGCAATTTAAAGAAGTTTTTAGCGATGGCGAACCGTGCAAGGAGTATACCCCCAATACCAACAGCCAGGTTCACGGTGGGGCAATCAATAAGCGTTCCAGCAAGGACGACAACGACAAGATACAGAAAGCGGAAGAATTTTATACTTCTTTTCAAGAGTATGTGGAGAACCTCTTTGCCCATGTAACGATAAAGAACGAATTGAATTTTATCTTTATCGCTGAAAAGATTAAAACTGTCTGCGATTTTGTGCGGGAGAATCGCCGTTTCCTGATGCGGGCGCAGAAACCTATCGAGGCTGCGGGCGAGGGGAATTACCTTGCCGCCCATACCGTGCGTTCTACCGTTATCGCGCTCATCATTGGAACTTACCTTAAACTGCCCAGCCACCGGCTTATTGAACTGGGCGTGGCGGCGCTGGTTCATGAAATCGGTATGCTCAAGCTGCCCCCGCAGATATATCTTAGCAACAGCCCGCTGGGCCCCCAGGAAAAAAAAATGATTTATACCCACCCGGAATTGGGCTACAACCTGCTTCGGTTATGCAATTTTCCCCTAACGATTAGCCTCGCCGCGCTTGAACACCACGAGCGGGAAAACGGCTCCGGCTACCCCCGGCAGATAACCGGCTCCAAGATCAGCCTTTACTCAAAAATTATCGCTGTTGCCTGCTCGTATGAAGGGCTTATTTCAAACCGTCCCCACAAAGAAGCCAAGAACGGCTATGCCGGAATGCTTGAACTGTTAAAAAACGAGGGAAAGCAGTACGATGACATAGTGGTACGGGCGCTGATCTATTCACTTTCAATTTATCCTATAGGGCTGTATGTATCCCTCTCCAACGGAAAAAACGGGCAGGTGATCGATGTAAACCCGGAAAACCCCCGCTATCCGGTTGTGCAGATATTTGGAGAGGTAATGCCGGACGGGACAAATAAAACCTTACAGACTTCCCCGGACGGGGTTTCCATTGTCCGCCCCCTAAGACGCGAAGAGATTGAGAGCCAATAAATATGGAGGATCCCTGGCCCGCAATGACGCCCTTCGCCGCAGCGTGTACCATTGCCGCCCTGTTTGCCGCAAGCGGCTTTTTTTCCCTTTTTGAACACGCCTTAAACGCCGCCCGAAAAGCCCGGCTGCAAAAAGAGGCCCGGAACAGCAAAAAATATCGCCGTGTTCTGGATGTGGCGGAGAATCCCCGGATGTACCTTGCCGCTGCCCGTATCTGGGTCTGCGTACTCCGCATCACAAGCGCCTTTCTGACCGGATTCATCGTTACGCGCTATTTTACGCTTGCGCCGCGGGCTCCGGTGGAACATTATGCCATACCCCTGTTTGCCGCCTGTACCATAGCGCTGACGTTTGCGGCAATCCTTTTGGGCGACCTGGTTCCAGGCGTCATTGCCCGTTCCGCGCCGGAACGGATTGCCGCGGGCGTTCTTCCGCTGTTCAGCATACTTGCCCTTCCCATGCGGCCATTTTACTTCCTGGCCCGGCGTACCGGCGCGCTTCTCCGCTCGATTCTTCCCCTGGAAACAATAAAGCCGGGGATTACCGAGGACGAGCTGCGTTTTGCCCTTATGGAGGGCGAAAAATCGGGCATCGTGGAAAGCAAGGAACGCACTATGGTTGAAGGGGTATTTTATCTTGGCGACCGGCCCGCAGGCGCTTTTATGACCCACCGTTCCGAGATACAGTGGCTGGATGTACACGCCGATCCCAAAGACATACGGGCGAAGGCGCTTGAATACCGCAGTCAGCAATGTTTTCCCGTTGCCGACCGGACCCTGGACGCGATCATCGGCGTGGCCTATCTGGAAGACATTATCCTTGACCAGGCCGAAGAAGCGCCAAAGGGGCTGCGTTCCATTATAAAGAAGGCGCAGTTTATTCCCGAAACCATGCCGGCCCTGAAAGCCTTTGAATCGTTTAAGCGGGGCGAAGCGAATTTTCTTTTTGTTATGGATGAATACGGCGGCTTTGCGGGGATTCTTTCGGTGCGGGATTTAGTTGAAGAAATTGTCGGCGAACTGTCCAGTTCCCGGCAAAATGAGGAGCCCGCAATTCAGCGGGAGGACGGATCGTGGCTTGCCGATGGCAGCCTTAATATTGACGAGGCGGCTGAACTGCTCGCCCTGCCCGGCCTTGCCGCCGAAGCGGCGGATTACCACACTCTGGCGGGCTTTGTCCTGTCCCTTGCCGGGGAACTTCCCCGTACCGGGGAGAGTTTTGCCTACCAGGGCTATCGTTTTACAGTAGTTGACATGGATGGCAACAGAATTGACAAGTTGATGATTGAGCCGGCCTAAGAGCCTGTTCAAATTGTGGATTTTTGCGGTCAATAGACCGCAAAAATCCCGATTTTCGGGCTCTTTTGGAGCCTGCAAGGTAGAATTTTGGCGTTTGCAACGCCAAAATTC
>JAITHQ010000047.1 GCA_031279925.1 Treponema sp.
TTGTGGATTTTTGCGGTCAATAGACCGCAAAAATCCCGATTCTTGGGCTCTTTTGGAGCCTGCAAAGTAGAATTTTGGCGTTTGCAGCGCCAAAATTCCAGATTTTGAACAGGCTCTAAGCAAGTTAAGTGAAAAAAGTAATGAAGATACGCACAAAGATGAGCGACATCGCACGGGAGCTTAAAGTCAGTACCGTGACGGTAAGTAAAGCCCTGAATGATAAAGAGGGCGTAAGCGATAAACTCCGCGAACAGATTAAGCAGCAGGCCGAAAAAATGAACTACGTGTACAACAGCCTGCCGCACAGTCTGTTAAAGGGATGGAATTTCAATATCGGCATCCTTATCGGGGTAAAATACCTGGGCGAAAGTTCGTTCTACTGGATATTTTTCCAGAAACTGCTGTCCATTCTTAAAGAGAAAAAATATCTGGGGATTCTTGAAATTGTGACTGCGGAAGATGAGGAAAGCCGCGCTGTTCCGGTCTTTATGCAGGCAAACAAGATTGACGGCCTAATTGTGCTGGGGCAGCTTCCCGACCGCTACCTTGAGATGGTCACCGCATCCTCAGCCTGCGTATTCCTGGACTTTTATTCCGAAATCGGCAAGTGTGACTGTATCGCGTCCAATAACTTTCTTGCCTCGTACAAACTGACAAGGCTGCTTATTGACAAGGGACACCGGAGAATCGCTTTTATTGGAACCACTTCCGCAACAACGAGTATTCTGGATCGCTACATGGGCTTCTGCAAAGCAATGCTGGAATCGGGCCTGCCCCACAGCGGCGCTATCGAAGACCGCGACAGCCGGGGCTATACGTTTCCCGAATACGATCTTGCCCCCGGCAAATACACCGCCTATGTCTGCAACAACGACTATCTGGCGGGAAGCGTTATTCGTCAGCTTGGCCGGATCGGTTTAAGAATCCCCAAAGATATTTCCATTGTTAGTTTTGACAACGCCTGGAACTCGGTGACCGGCGGCATTAATATTACCAGCGTCGAGTTTAATGTTGGTAGAATGTGCGAGGCCGCTGTGGAGTCGATTCTGCTGCGCATCAAAGACGAAAACTACCAGCCTCATGGAGCTCTGTTCATCGACGCAAATATAATAGAAAAAGATTCTGTCATAAGCCCCAAGAAGTAAATACCCCGCGCCGCTGCTTTTAGTTCCAGCTGGCCTTGGACAGGATCGGGAATTTCAGAAGTTTTACCCCGCCGCCCCTCCCCTATGGTCATTTTTCAGTATTATTGACCACTTGCCTATGGGGGGGGGGGGGGGTATCTTCCTAGTTTTTCTTAAATTGTTGACAGTGGAGGATCACCGGGCGATCTGCATGTTCACAAGTCTCCGGCAGGCATCCTCCACATCTGCGCGGTGGCCAAATGCGGAGAAGCGGATAAAACTTGCCCCTGCAGGGCCAAATCCCGCGCCGGGGGTAGTTACCACCTGGCATTTATCAAGAATTTCCGAGAATACTTCCCAACTGTCCCGCCCGGGGAAATGCGCCCAAATATAGGGGGAATTTTCGCCGCCCACACATTCTACACCCAGCCCCTGCAAAGTCTCCCGAATCAGGGCGGCGTTGCCAAGGTAGAAGCCGGTAAGATCGCGGATTTCCTTGCGGCCTTCGTCATCAAGAGCGGCAAGGCCGCCGGCCTGCGCAATATTGGAAGCGCCGTTAAAAATGGTAGTGCAGACTCTGTTCCAGTCGGCGTTGATACTCTCGCCGGATTCGTACTTAAGTTCTTTGGGAACTACGGACCAGCCCAATCGTACACCGGTAAAACCCGCCGGTTTGGAGAAAGAGTTAACTTCGATTGCGCAGCGCTTGGCCCCTTCAATCTCGTAAATAGTCTTTGGAAAGGCCGGGTCCCTTATGTATTCACTGTAAGCCGCGTCAAAGATAATAACGGAACCTTTTTTACTTGCCGTTTCCACCAGGGTAGCAAGCTGGTCCCGATTCGCTACAGCTCCGGTTGGGTTGTTGGGGGAACAGAAATACACAAGGCCGTTTACCGGTATCCGCGAAAGATCGGGAAAAAAGTTGTTTATTGCTGTACAGGGAAGATAGGAAATGCCATCGTAAACAGTGCCTGCCCCGGAACCGCTGGCCCGTTGAATGGCCCCGCCTGCGGCCCCTGCCATCACCGAACCGTCCACATATACCGGATACGTTGGGTCCTGAACGGCAATATTTATGTCCGCGCCGAACAAGACCTGTAACCTGCCGATGTCGCACTTGGCGCCATCGGAAATAAATACCTCGTCCACCCCGAAATTCCCCCGGTAAAATACCGAAGAAATTTTTTCCCTCAGTTCGGGCAGCCCTTCGTCCTGATACCCGGAGTAGCCATCTCTGGTGGCAAGTTTCCGCGCCCCCTCCACAAGCCCCGCATTAATGTGGGGTAGAATTGGTTCTGTTGTGTTCCCCACCCCCAGGCTGATAATTTTCGCATCCGGGTGCGCCGCCGCATATTCCCGCCGCCGCCTTGCAATTTCGGGAAACAGATAAGCGGCCTTTATGTTTGCAATGCAGGGATTCCTTTGTATCATATTCACTCCTTAAAAACACTTGCTTATTTCCCGCGCTATGACGCGGGGTCTTGCATCTGACATCAATTACGCATAACTGCTTCTTTTTCCACAGGCAAAAGCCTGTTACAGCGCAAGTTTAAGATAATGCGCATACAGCCTTACATGTATCAAAAATCCTTTAAAGCCGGTAAATCCAGCGTAGCGAAATAATCTTCCACTGTTTCCGCACGGCGAATTTGCAGAATGGAACCGTCCTGTCGCAGCAAAAGTTCCCCGCAGCGCAGTTTTCCGTTGTAGTTAAAACCCATTGCCCTGCCGTGCGCGCCTGCGTCATGGATTACCACGAGGTCGCCGGGGCCGCCGTCCGCGCTTACCTCGATTTTGGGCAATGGGCGCTGAACGGCGAATTTATCGTTATTCTCGCAGAGGCTCCCCACTACATCGTAGATCTCGCTTAAAGGCTCGATTTCCTGTACAGGAATACTGATGTGGTGATACGCGCCGTACAGCGCCGGGCGCATCAGGTCTGCCATGCAGGCGTCAAGGCCGATGTACTTGCGGTAGATTTCCTTTTTGTGAATCGCCCGCGCAACAAGCCAGCCATAGGGGCCGGTGACTACCCTCCCCCATTCGGTGCGTATGCCCAGCGGGTCAAGCCCGGCGGGTTTTATAATTTCGTTATACGCTTTTTGAATCCCCGCCGCCAGCGCCTGATAATCCACCGCATCCTGTTCAGGCCGGTAGGGAATGCCCACGCCGCCGCCCAGGTTGACCAATTCAAGGCGTACGACGGCTTTGGTTTGTACCTCTACGGCCAGTTCAAAAAGCATACGGGCGGTTTCGATATGGTAGGGTATCGAAAGCTCGTTAGACGCAACCATAGTGTGCAGGGCCAGCCGCCTAACGCCCTTGGCTTGCAAAAGGCCAAAGCCCCGGATTATCTGTTCACGGGTAAGGCCGTACTTGGCCTCCTCTGGCTTGCCGATAATGGCGTTGCCTTCCTTGAGCGGGCCGGGGTTGTAACGGAGCGAAACCAGTTCCGGCAAACCGCGTCCCCCAAAAGCAAGGCCGGTTTTTTCCAAAAAATCGATGTGGGTAAAATCGTCAAGGTTGATTACCGCCCCCATTTTTCCGGCGGCCTCGTATTCCCTCGCCGGGGTTTCGTTGGAGGTAAACATGACGTCTTCACCGGTAATGCCCGCCATTTCAGCCAGCAGCAGTTCCGGGTAACTGGAACAGTCAGCGCCAAAGCCGCAGGCGGCAAGCAATTTAAGGATACAGGGATTGGGCAGGGCCTTGACCGCGAAATGCTGTTTGTAGCCGGGAAAAACAGCAAAAGCCGCTGTAATCCGGCGGGCGTTTTCAACAATGGCCTTTTCATCATACAGATAAAACGGCGTCGCATAACGAGCCGCCAATTGTTCGAGTTCGGTTTTTGACAGGGGAAAATATTTTTCGCTCATGCTTAATTCAGATACCCCTTGTGCTTCAACAGTTCCGCGTTGAGTATACCGCCGCCCGCCGCTCCCCGCACCGTGTTATGCGAAAGCGCGGTAAAGCGGATGTCAAATACATTACAGGGACGGAGCCGCCCGATAGTTACGGCCATTGCCTTGCCCGCGTTCCGGT
>JAITHQ010000232.1 GCA_031279925.1 Treponema sp.
CGCATATAAATTTATAATTCCTTATGGGATAAGGAATTAGCTTTTTTAGACTGTTTTACTCATGATTTTGTAATTCCTTACAGGATAAGGAGATACGATTTTATATGCGCTGGCCCTGAGCCTGCCCCGGCCTTCCCTTTTAATTATATCATCATTTCACTATAATTCCTGAATCATGGGAAATATTCAGCGCCGGGGTATAGCGGCATATCAAAAAACTATGAAGCTGCCGCCGGATGCAGAGGATGCTGCCCCAAAAGAATCCGTCAGGGCAGAACAGAAGCATAAAGAGGCGGAAAAGGACCAGCCGCGCGATTTTATTCGCCCTTCTGTGCCCGCTGCGGCGAACCGTCCAGGCGATCCGGGGGGGCTGCTAAAAACCCTGCAATCACTGCCGCAAAAAGAAACATTGCGGGTGCCAAGACCGGGCAGCGTGCTGCCAGGCCCCGGCGGCGGCGAAGATTCAAAATGCCGGCGGGTTGCAAAATTGCTTATTCTTATTGGCAGCGATCAGGCGGCGCAAATTCTTGCGGAGCTTGATCCCGGCCAGGTTGAAGAAATATCGCGGGAAATAGCTTCCATTAGGGGGATAAGCGCCGAAGAAGGCGGGCAGATTCTGTCCGAATTCCGCTCGCTGTTTTCTACATCCTACGGCTTTTCGCCTTCTTCCTCCGGCGGCATTGAAACTGCCCGCCGCATTCTCTATTCGGCATACGGCCCCGAAAAGGGCGAAGCCCTGCTGAACAAAAGCGTTCCCGGCTCCAAAGGAAATATTTTTGACTTTCTGGAAGAATTTGTCCCGGAGCAGATTGTTTTTCTGTTAAAAGATGAAACTCCCCAGACTGCGGCGCTCGTCCTTGCCCGGCTTCCGCCAAAAATTTCGGCGGAAACGCTGGGAAAATTCCCCTCCGCCCTTAAACCGGAAATTTTGAAGCGCATTGCCCATCAAAGCGAAATTGCCCCGGATGTTCTGGAACAGGTTTCTACCGCAATTAGGGAAAAGGCCCGGCATCTGGGCAGCGGGGGGGCAAAGGATATTGAAATTGACGGAATGCAGACCCTTGCCGCAATTCTTAAACAGGGGGATTATTCCTTTGGCGACCGGCTGATCAACGAACTGGAAACGGAAAGCCCCGGCATTGGAAAAGACCTTAAAGACAAACTCTACACGCTCGACGATGTGCTTAAAGCCGCGGACAGGCCCATTGCGGAAAAACTTAAAACAATGGCAAACCGGGATATTGCTATTCTGCTTAAAGGCAGGGGAAACGAATTCCGCGAAAAAATACTGTCCTGCGTTTCCGCCGGGCGAAGGGGCCTGGTCCGCGAGGAAGGGGAAATTCTGGGTCCGGTTTCCAGGCGGGACTGCGATGCCGCCGCAAGGGATTTTCTTGCCTGGTTCAGGAACGCCCGCGACAAGGGCGAAATAATACTTTCAGATGACGAGGATGTTGTAATATGAAGCAAATAGTGACACCTAACGGAAAGAATTCAAACGAAAACAAAATTGCGCATAACAAAAACGCCGGACCATGTACGCCGTTTCGGAAAGGGCAGGTTCTGGACAGCGGATTTGCCATTATTGACGTTGTTGATCTTGGCGAACTGGAGGCTGTGGGAATCTGGGCAAGGCATACAAAATGCGGCGCGGAAGTTTTTCATGTTTTGAACGGCGACAGCGAAAATCTTTTTGCTTTTGCCTTTGCCACTTTCCCGGAAGACGATACCGGCGCTGCGCATATTCTTGAACATTCGGTACTGTGCGGTTCCAGCCGTTATCCGCTAAAAGACGCCTTTCTGGTACTGGCCCAGGGGAGCCTGCAAACCTTTCTTAACGCATGGACATTCCCCGACAAAACGGTGTACCCGGCAAGTTCTGTCAATGAACACGATTACTTTAACCTTATGTCGGTTTACGGTGACGCGGTATTCCGGCCTTTGCTCTCTGAATGGACTTTTATGCAGGAAGGCTGCCGTTACGAGTTTATGAAAAACGCCCTGTCCATAACCGGCGTTGTTTACAACGAGATGAAGGGGGCCTATTCCTCGCTGGACGCCTACGCCGGACTTTGGTCGGTAAAGGCGGTTATGCCCGGCAGTCCCTACGCCTTTGAATCAGGCGGCGACCCCCGGCATATTGTCCAATTAAGCTGGGATGGCTTAAAAGAATTTCACCGCTGCCGCTATTCTCCGGCCAATTGCCGGGTCTTCCTTGCGGGAAATATCCCCACGGAAAAACAGCTTGCCTTTCTTGACGAACAGTTTTTTTCTGTGCTTGAAGGCGGCAAGGCCCCGCCGCCGATTGCCAAAACCGAACGCTGGAACAAGCCAAGAAATTTTAACATTCCCTGTCCGGCGGGAAGCGAGCGGAAATCCACGGTGTTTCTTTCCTGGCTGTGTTCCGATATTACCTGCGCTGATGAATGTATTGCCCTGGCCGCGCTTACCGAGATTCTGTTGGGTCACGACGGTTCCCCCCTAATGCGGACGCTTATCGATTCAGGGCTGGGCGAAGACCTTACGCCGGTGTCCGGCCTTGAGGGGGAAATTCGGGAAACCCTTTTTGTGGCAGGGCTGCGGGGGGTACGGAACTGTGAAGATGCGGAACAGGCAGGGGCGCAGGTTGAAGCCCTGATCCTTGGCGAACTGCGGCGGCTGGTACACGAGGGGATTCCCCCGCAGGAAATAGAAGCGGCGCTGCTTTCCATAGAATTTTCCCAGCGCGAGATACGGCGGTCCGGCGGGCCTTTTTCACTGGTGTGGATGCGCCGCTCATTGCGCGGCTGGCTTCATGGGAACAAGCCCTGGGAAAGCCTGCTGTTTACCCCATCTATGGAAAAAATTAAACAGCGCCTTGCCGAAAACAGCCGCTATTTTGAATCGCTCATTCAAAAATATCTGCTGGAGAACCCCCACCGAGCTCTGGTAGTTTTGGAGCCAAAAGAAAACTTTCTTGAAGAACAGGAAGCCCTTCTTGCGCAAGAGCTTGAAAAAAAAGAACGGAGTTTAAGTGAAGCGGAACGGCAGGCGATTATAGAAAAATCCGCCGCCCTTGAAAAAATACAAAGCGAAGGCGACAGCCCTCAGGCGCTTGCCTCGATTCCCCATCTTTCACGGGGAGATCTTTCCGCCGGGGTGGAATCAATACCCCGCGAATTTGAGAATATTGGCGGGCTGCCCGCTCTTTGCCACGAATTGTACACCAACGGCATAACATACGCCGATCTTGCCTTTCCCCTGGATACGCTGCCGCCCGATGATTACCCCTGGCTGCCGTTCTTTGCCAGAGCCTCTGTTTCCGTTGGGCTTCCCGGTCTGGATTATGGCGAGGTATCCAGCCTTTTGGCCCGTACCGTTGGCGGCTTTAGCCCCATACTGCATACCGGTTCCCCGGTTCCGGGAACGGAGCCGCTTATCAAAACTCCCGCAGGCAGTTTCGATCTTGCGGGCCGCGACTGGATTATCTACCGTCTTAAATGCCTTGATGAAAAAACCGCTCCTTCGCTGGACCTTGCCCTGCGTTTAATAAGCGAAGCGGATTTTTCCGGTGAACGCCGCATTGGCGACCTTGTTCTGGAAATGAAGAACGAGCTGGATTCCAGCCTTGCCCCTGCGGGCCACAGTTATGCGTCAGGCAGGGCAGGCCGGTTTTTTTCCCGTTCCCGGCGGATAGATGAATTGTGGGGCGGCCTTTCCCAGCTTGAGTTTGCCCATCACATTGCCGCCCTGGACACCGGAGAAATTATTGCCAAACTGCGGCAGTTGCAAAAGGCAATAGCCGCAGGCGGCCTTCTTGTCAACCTTACCGGTTCCGCCCCGGCCTTAAAAGCCGGCTGCGGCGCGGTTGCTGAACGGTTTAGCCGTTTTGGTCCGCCCCTGGCACGGGCAGTGTACACCGGCGCCGGCAGCGGCAGCCCTGCCACGGAAGTTTTTGCCTCGCCTTCGCTGCAAATCGGTTTTTCCGCGACATCCCTTGCCTCCGCCCCCTTTGACACCCTTGCGCAAATAGCGGAATCGGCCCTGGCCCATCAACTTTCAACCGGCGCTTTATGGGAAGATATCCGCATGAAGGGCGGCGCTTACGGAGCTTTTGCCAACAGCGACAGTCTGGAAGGCTGTTTCTCCCTTGCCACATACCGCGATCCCAACCCGTTGCGTTCTTTAGAGACCTTTTCCGCCATATTTAAAACCCTTGCCCAAAGGCAAAGCCGGCAGCCGGGGGAAAATGCTGAACACGCCGAAAGCGCCCTGGTAAAAACGATTATTGGCTGTTATGCGCGGGAAACCCGCCCCCGTACCGCTGCGGAAAAGGGGCTTGTCGATTTCTTTCGGTTTTTGTCCGGCATCGAAGACAGCTACCGCAGGCGAAAGCTGGAGCGGCTTATAGCCCTGTCCGCAGATGATATAGCCGCCGCCCTTGGCGCGCTTGCGTCGCAAAACGCCGCAAATGCGGTTATCATTACCGGCGTAAAAAGCGCGGAGCAGGCGGCAAAGGCCCTGGGCCTGGAGCCAAAAATGCTGCCGGTGTAAAGATTAATTCGTGCCGTCCACGCTGAAAAACTCAGGGGACAAGGGGGCTTAGAGCCTGTTCAAAATCTGGAATTTTGGCGTTGCAAACGCCAAAATTCTACCTTGCAGGCTCCAAAAGAGCCCGAAAATCGGGATTTTTGCGGTCTATTGACCGTAAAAATCCAC
>JAITHQ010000242.1 GCA_031279925.1 Treponema sp.
TGTTGGCATTGCCAAGATAAGTATGAAAAACAGGCGGTTTATGATCAGCATGAACGTTAAGCAGTATTTGGATACCCTTATGGCACTTTGAAAATTGCCTTCCTGGGTGCTGACGAGAGATTCCTATCAGCATTTCATTCATACGTTTGTCGTGGGTCATTTAGAACAGGTATTTGATTGTTATGCGAAGGGTCCATACCCCGCCCTTTAGGGTGCTTTAAAGGGTATGGACCCTGAGAGCCTGTTCAAATTGTGGATTTTTGCGGTCAATAGACCGTAAAAATCCCGATTTTCGGGCTCTTTTTGAGCCTGCAAGGTAGAATTTTGAACAGGCTCTGAGACATATACCTTACCAAAACAACATACTCCGTCCCTTCAGGGCGGGGTTGTTGATTTTTTACGGTTTTTCGCATATTATTATTTTAAGTAGGAAAATGCGCTGGTTTCAGAGCCCTGGTGGGGTTTTGCAATCAGCGCAAATTGCAAAAAATTTGTTTTGCAAGCAGCCTAACCGTAAAAGAACTATGCAAACTATAAAAAATTGGGTTAGGATAATATGGGTTGATCCCCAGAAAATAATAAAGTATAATGCGGACGGGGAAAGGAGTGAGGGATGAAACGGATAATGCTGGTCTTGCTGGGGGCATTTTTTATAAGTTCCTTCTGTGCGGCGCAGGCAAAACTTGGAAATTTCAGTCAACGCGGCAATGCAAGCCAGGAGATGAAAACCGATGGCTTAAGCGCCGCCCACCCCAGCCTTCCGATTGGCTCTAAAGCACGGGTTACCAATACCCAGAACGGAAAAGAAATAGATGTCACTATCACCGGACGTATATCGGCATCGGCGACACGAATCGTAGACCTTTCACCTGGCGCCGCGGCGGAATTGGGCCTGCCAGCCAGTGGAGGCGCGGTAATTATTACGGTACCCAATCCGCCAAGGCCAAGGCCGCCGCAGGTGGTAGAAGTCGCGCAAGAGCAGCCAAAACCCGAAGAACCTCCACCGGAACCGGAGCCGGAACCCGCGCCGGAACCGGAACCCCCGCCTGCGGAAGTTGCCCAGGAACCGGAGCCAGAGCCGGAACCTCCGGCAGAAGAGCCAGCCGCAGCGCCTGCGGAAGCTGCTCAGGCGCCTGCGCCACAGCCGGAACCAGCAGCCGAGCCAAAACAGGAACCCAAGGCGGAACAAAAAGCCGATTCTCAGCCGCCCCAGCCGGTAAATATAACTGTTAACAACTATATGCAGCAAAAGCCGTCGGATACGGAACGTCCGGTACAGCCTGAACGGAGCCGGGAGCGTTCTTCCAAAGGCGGCGTTGCCGCTCAAATGCCCGCCGGAATGTATTCGGACCGGGATTTCCTGGCTTGGCTTACCTTAATGTCCATGGAGTCCCGTGATGGCCGTGAATCAAGGGAGGTACGCGAGACCCAGGCCAGAGAATCCCGTGAGGCGCGAGAGGCCCGTGAAGCCAGGGAATCCCGCGAGGCGCGTGAGGCCCGTGAAGCTCGTGACGCCCGCGAGGCGCGAGAGGCGCGTGAAGCCAGGGAATCGAGGGATTACCGGGCCGAACAGCGGATGCCGGGATACGGGCAGCCGATGGTTCAGGCGGCTCCACCTCAGATGGTTCAGGCCCCGCCGCCCCAAATCATTCAAAGTCCGCCGCCGCAGATTATCCAAGCGCCGCCTGTTCAGATTATTCAAAGTCCACCGCCGCAGATTATCCAGGCGCCGCCGCCTCAAGTCATTCAAACGCCGCCGCCTCAGATTGTTCAAACGCCTGCACCGCAGCCAGCCGCGCCGCCGCCGCCGGTCTATCAACAGCCCCAGTATCAACCTCCCCCCGCCGGCAATGTGCAGATTCTTCCGGGCTTGCCCGATCAAAACAGCGGGAGGATTTACCGCCTGCAGGTTGGCGCTTTTTCCAGCCTGGACAGCGCTTCACGCGCCTTTCAGTTGGTCAGGGCGGCTGGTTTTGACGCTACCCAGGAACAGGCGGGAACCATGTACCGGGTACTCGCGGTTGGCATTTCCGCGCCGAATGTGTACGCGGCGGCCCAAAGGCTTGGGGCTATGGGCTTTAAACAGGTCTGGGTCAGGGAATAAGCGGCCAGGGGCGCTTGGTCACAGAATGCCCGGTTTGCTTTTACGGGAACACCCGGTTCAAGCAAAGCCGGGCGTTTGATTCTTTTGCCCTTTTTGTCAAAAGAATGAACGTGACGGTACTTGCCTCTTGAACTGAGTCTTTAATTGGTAGTATATTATTAGAAAGGAATTTATGCCTAACGCTGATTGTGGACCGAAGGTCCGGCGACAAGTTAATCAGCGTGCCTTAAAGCATTCAGGGGGATTTTATGGCTGATGCTAGTCAATTGGTTACCTTTCAACTTGGGGAAGAGCTGTACGGCATTAACATTATGGATGTCAAAGAAATTGTCCGCGTTCAGGCGATACGGGCAATTCCCAATGCCCCCACCTATGTGGAAGGCATTTTCAACCTTAGAAGTGAAATAATACCCATTATTAATCTGCACAAACGGTTTCATCTTAAAAAACTGGTAAGCTCCGAGGAAGATGAGCTGCTTTCAGGTTTCGTTATCCTCGATATCGATGGAATGAAGCTGGGGGTTATTATCGACCGTATTTCGCGGGTGATCACCATAGAAAAAGAGGATGTTCAGCCGCCGCCCCAGATGCTTTCCGGTATTGGGGCGGAGTATATCCAGGGGGTGGTGCGCCAGGAGCATGGGTATCTTATCATTCTGGATATTCGGGACCTGTTTAATCCCAAGGAACTGCAAAAAATAGCCGAATTAAGAAGGTAGGCAATTCTGGATCGTCTGCCAGAAAACACGGTAACACGGCATTTGAGGTATTTGCATGAAAATAGAAGTCTATTCTCCGACTATCAGGCGGAAGGAGATGGATGCCGTTCTGACCGCAATGGTGGAAGACCAGATTGGCCCCGGTGAACGATCCCGCCTTTTGATTCAAACCGCAAAAGAACAGATTCGTTTTGATTATGCGCTGTCTTTGCGCAGCCCCGCTACCGCTCTGTACCTGGCGCTAAAGGCCATTGGTATCGAGGAAGGGCAGGGCGTGGTGATTTCCGCCCTTTCCCCCCGCTACTACACGCAGGTTCTTTCCGACTTGCGCCTAACGCCCTTGTACGGCGATGTTTCTTTTTCTTTTCCCTGCATGAGCCGGGAAAGCGTCGAAAAGGCATTGGAGACTCGGCCCGGCGGCGTCCAGCCGCGCTGTATTGCGCTGCACCACACCCTGGGCTTTGTGCCGGATACCGCTTCCATTGCCGGGCTTGGGCTTCCCATTATCGAAGATATTTCCCAAAGTTACGGGGTTTTTTCGGGGGCGGATACAAAAGAAGAGGCAGGGCGGAAAGGCGGTCAAACAGAAGGAGCGGCTGCGGACACGCAGGAAGGCGCGGCCCAAGAGCGTATACAGGGCGTGTTTGCCATTCTGGGCCTTGAAGAGCGGGATATGCTTACATCAGGCGGCGGGGCTTTACTTTTTGCCATGAACCGGCGTGACGGCTCGCTGCTGCGGAATTTTTCCAACATTCCGCCTGAATATTGCCTGCCCGACATTAACGCCGCCCTGGCGGCGGTGCAGTTCAAAGAGGCGGCTCGAAACATGGAGCGCCGGCAGGAAATTGCCCGTGTGTATGTGCAGGCAAGTCTTCGCGGTAAACACAAACGGTTTATCCCTCTTGAAGAAGGCAATTACAATAATTACGCCTTTCCGCTAGTTCTTGAAACCGGCCTGAAAGACGTTACAGCCTATGCCCGTAAAAAAGAAATTATCGTTGAAAGCGCCTTTGAGCAAACGCTTGCCGGGGCCGGCATCAGCGATTCCATGCTTTGCCCAATAAGTTATTCGCTCTCCCTTAGGACCGTACTTTTTCCCCTGTATCCCCGGCTCCGTTCCCAGGATGTGGAACGGGTATCAAAACTGATTATGACTCTTCCCTAAGGGTAAGGATTGCGCATGGCTGTGGCAAAGAACGGAATCGCCGGGGAGCATCCGCAAAAAATTACATCGGTAATTCTGTTTGTCAATATGCACAAAAAAAATGCCGGTCAAACTGCCGGTGAAATCCGGCGGGAACTGGAAAGCCGCAATATCGCGGTAACAGTTTTTTCGTTTAACGGCAGGCCCGAATATTCCCCGCAGGGTAAATGGGACATAGCCTTTAGCCTGGGGGGCGATGGAACGGTACTGTACACCGCCCGTACGCTCGCCGGGACCGGTACGCCTATTTTGCCGCTGTATTTTGGTACAATGGGCTTTATTGCCGGTGTGCAAAAAAGTGATTGGCTTTCGGTATTCGGCCAATGGATGCAGGGGACAGCCCGGATTTCCAGACGCTGTATGCTGGAGCTTTCTGTGGAGCGCGGCGGCGAAACGGCTGCGGGCAACACCTGCCTGAATGACGCGGTTATTGCTGCATCGGGTATTGCCAAGCTGATACGGCTGCAGGTACAGGCGGAAATTGCCCCCGGTGTATTTACCGATCTTGGTTATTACCGTTCCGACGGCCTTATCATCTCGACGCCAACCGGTTCCACCGCCTACTCAATGGCGGCAGGCGGCCCCATTCTTGACCCCGAAATGGAAGCCTTGATAATCAATCCCATCTGTCCGTTTACATTATCAAACCGCCCCCTGGTTCTTCCCGCAAGGCAGAGCCTGGTTATTACCGTGGCAAAGGAGCAGCGGAGCGCCGTGCTGCTGACCGTTGACGGGCAGGATACCTTTGCCCTGGAGCCGGAAGACCGGATCACCATACGGCATGCGGTCCATTACGCCCTCTTGATTTCCGCGGATCGCAGCGCCTATTATTCGGCAATCCGCGCCAAACTTGCCTGGGACGGGAGCGGCGACAGCGGTCCAAACGGAGACGGCAATGCTTGAGGAACTGTCGATCAGAAATTACGCCCTTATTGATTCCATTTCTTTGACTTTTCGCAGCGGCTTTAATGTGCTTTCCGGCGAGACCGGAGCGGGCAAATCGATTATAGTCGGCTCGCTGGGTTTTTTAATGGGCGGAAAGGCCGAGGCGGACGTGATTCGCTCCGGCGCGGAAGAGGCCAGCGTTTCCGCAGTAGTTTCAATTAATAAAAACAACCGCGAGGTAATGGACTGGCTGCAAAGCCGCGATATTGAAAGTGAGGAAGACACAATAATTATCCGCCGGAACTTAAAGGCAAGCGGGCGCAGTTCCATTTATATTCAGAATGTGCCGCTTACCCGCACAGACCTGGCCGATTTTATGGGCCTGCTTTTTGATCTCCACGGCCAGCATAACCACGAATCCCTGCTGCGCAAGGAAAGCCACCGCCGCTACCTGGATCGTTTTGCCGGCATCGAGGAGGAAGTAATTGCGTATAACAAAGCTTTTATGGATCTTGCCGATAAACGCAAAACGCTGGAAGCGTCGCTCAGTTCCGAGCGGGACAGGGACACCCGGCTTGAGCTTTTAAATTACGCTGTGGAAGAAATTGCCAAAGCCGCTCCCCGGAACGGCGAGATACGCGAACTAGAGAACGAGGCCCAGCGGCTTTCCGATTTTGAGAAACTTGCCAATTTTGTAAATACGGCGGCAAGTTCCCTTTTTGACGATGAACAGTCGGTATTAAGCCTTGCCCGCCGTACCCGCAATGCTTTGGACGGCGCCGCCGCCATTGACGGCAGCCTGGCGGAGATTCAGAAACGACTTGAGGATATTTATTACGAGGCCGAGGACATTGCCGGCGAATTCCGCGCTTACCGGGACAATTTAACGTTTGATCCCCAGCGGCAGGAGGAAGTTGATGAGCGGCTTGCCCTGCTTTACCGCCTGAAGAAAAAATATGGCGCGCCGTCCGCTTTTAAAGGCGGGCCATCCGGCGGCGGAGACGAAGAGGCGATCCTGGCCTACAAGACATCCGCAGAGGCGGAAATCGAAGCGCTTTCCGGCGCGGGAGAAAACCGCGAAAACCTCAAGGCCGAAATTGCCGCTCTGGAAAAGGACATAATTTCAAAGGCCGCATTGCTGCGCCAGAAACGGAACGCCGCCGCCGGCAAACTGGGGGAACGAATCAGCGGCATACTTAAACATTTGGGAATGCCCAATGCCCGTTTCTCGGCTTCGATTGTGCCCAAGACCCGCGATGCGGGAACCGGCGGCGTCCAGTCTTTGGTTTGCGGCCCCTGGGGCGCGGAAGAAATCGAATTTCTTATATCCGCCAATACCGGCGAACCGCTCAAGGATCTGTCCCGCATTGCATCCGGCGGGGAGCTTTCGCGGGTAATGCTGGCAATCAAAACGGTTCTTTCCGCCGGCGAAGGCGGGGCGGCGGACAGTATCGAGACTCTGGTGTTTGATGAGATCGACACCGGCATAGGCGGGGAGGTAGCCCTTGCCGTGGGGGAATATCTTGCGAAAATCGGAAGCCATAAACAAATTTTTTGCGTTACCCATCTTGCAAGCATAGCGGTTCGCGCCGATAACCATTTTAAGGTAGAAAAAAGAACGGAGGCAGGCAGGACGTTTACCGGCGTAGGGCCCCTGAGCAGCGAGGGAAGAAGAAGGGAAATTGCCCGTATGCTTGCAGGCGATGCGGGAGATGCGGCGCTTGCCCATGCCGATGATTTGATCCTAAAATATGGTAAGCGGGGCTGAACATGGCGAAAATTACCGATGCAGATCGTTCCCAATACGCCAGCAGGATAGACGTTTTTAAAACAACTATAGAAACGATCCTTAAAAACGAGCAGGATACGCTTGCCCTAATCAAAGAGAATCCAGAGGAAGGGGTATTGATGCGGCTTGGTCTGGCGGACGCTATGCTCAATCTTTCTGCACATTACATGATTATGAACGGCGTTTCTCAATCGGTCTTGAAAGTCAAAAACGAAGACGCTTTAAACGATGCCAGAAACTCGCTGCACAAGGCTATTTTTTATATCGAGGGGCTGGTTACCAACCTGATCGATGCGCCATTTTCCGAGTACGAGGAGCAGCTTGCCGGTATTGAATCCATAAGCTCCGCCCAGCGGTACCTTCTGGTAAGGAAAATGGGGCTTACCGTTCAACTGCTGGAAAACGCGTACGGCGACAATACCAAGTGGAAATGGGCCTTTGTAGAACTGGAAGGCCGTTATGCGGCAGTAACAAAAAACCTGCTCGATCTTCGTACTGTAATGAGCAATATTGATCCCCGATCCCCCAACTATGAACCAACGGTACATCATCTGCACCTGGTAAAAAAACTTCTTATGCAGGCGGCGGACCGCTACCGGGAAAAGTACGAGCTTTCCACCAATCAAATGGACGATTTCAAAATGGGTATTCTCTTTCTTTCCGCCCTCAAGCGCCTCCACACGGTACTGGGTGACAAAGACGATATGGTAATGGTAAAAAAGAAACTGGATATTTGGTCTGCAAAACTGGAATCGGATATCAAGAAAAAGGAAGATCGCACATCAAAGAAAAATTAGGGAAAGCATGAGCAAGCCCGCAAGTCCGCTTAACGAGTATAAATCGCTGTTGCCATATTTTGCCCGCTACAAACGGCAGTACGCCGGGGGGCTGGTATGCCTGATTGCCGTAGACGCCGCCCAGATAGTGATTCCCCAGTTTATCAGGCGGGCGGTAGACCTGGTTAGTTCCGGCGTGTTTGAATGGCGGGAAATTATTTTCCTTGCCCTGTGGATGGTAGGGGTAATGGCCTTCATCTCGCTGGGACGTTTCTTTTGGCGCTACTTTATACACGGATCGTCAAGGCGTATCGAGACAGAGCTGCGGGAAAAACTTTTTGAGCATCTGCAAACCCTCTCCTGGGATTTTTACCAAAAAAGCAAAATTGGCGATCTTATGTCACGTTCAATCAGCGACCTTAACGCCGTGCGCATGGCCATAGGCATGGGGTTGGTGGCGCTGGTCGATTTTGTACTTATGGCCACGGCAATACTGGCGATCATCTTTATACAGGACGCCCGATCCGCCCTGCTCGCCGTTGCCCCCCTGCCCTTGATTACGCTGATTATTCTGGTATTTGGCGGCGCTGTGGGGAAAAAATTCCAGCGGGCGCAGGAAGCCTATTCAACGATGAGCGACACCGTGCAGGAAACATTCGCCGGGCTGCGGGTAATAAAGTCCTTTGTCAAGGAATGGTGGTTTATCAAAAAGTTTGCCGATTTTAACGACGATTACCGCCGGGCCAATATGGAACTGGTGCGGCTCTTTGGTTTTTTCTTCCCCTTTGTTACTTTTCTTTCGGCGCTTACGATTCTTATTATGTTGGTTATAGGCGGGGCGCGGGTGATACATGGCCAGATGAGTCCGGGCAGCCTTGTTGCGATGTTCCGTTATCTTAATATGCTGATCTGGCCCCTCATGGGCGCTGGCTTTATGGTGACCATGATACAGCGGGGCGCGGTAAGTCTACGCCGGGTGAACGAGATTCTGCAAACCACCCCCTCGATCCGCGATCCGGAAAAACCGGCTACCGCAGTTGCTGTTATTGGCAATCCTGCCCAGGCAGAGGGTTCAGAACGTATTAACAGTAATTATATTAATCCAGCCATTGAAATACGCAGTTTAAGTTTTTCGTATAACAGGGACGAAATTGTGCTGGACAATGTAAGCCTTAAGGTAGGCCGGGGGGAATGGCTGGGGCTTATGGGAAGAACCGGGTCGGGAAAGTCAACGCTGATTAAAACCCTTACCCGCATGGTTGACCCGCCTGCGGGAACGGTGCGCGTTTTTGGCCTTGACGTGCGGGAATGGCCGCTTGCCGAACTGCGGAAACTTTTTGCGGTAAGTCCCCAGGACAGTTACCTTTTTTCCGATTCGATTCAAAACAATATCGGCTACGGTTTGGATACGCCGCAGCCGGACAATCTCCAGCGGGTAATCGGGTTTGCCGCCCTTGAAAAAGACCTGGGGATTTTTGCAGGCGGGCAGGAAACCCTTATCGGCGAGCGGGGACTGACCCTTTCCGGCGGGCAGAAGCAGCGGGTGGCTATTGCCCGATCCCTAATTATGGACAGCGAGTTTTTGCTGCTTGACGATTCCCTTTCCGCTGTGGATGCGGAAACCGAACGGAGGATTCTTGAAGGGCTGCAGCGGGAACGAAAGGGGCGCACTACGATCATCATTTCCCACCGGGTTTCAACCCTCCGCTCTGCGGACAAGGTGCTGGTACTTGACGGCGGAAAGATGGGCGAGTATGGCAGCCCTGCCGAGCTTGCCGCCGCAGGCGGCTATTACGCCCGCATGGCGGCGCTTCAGCGGCTGGACAGCCCTGCTGTTGACAATGCCTCCAAAGGGGAGGCCCTGCATGGCTGATTATTTCGAGACCGACAGCGTTACCAAAGAATACGATTCCCGTTTGGTACGCCGCATCCTTGCCTATCTTAAACCCTACCGCATCCTCGTTGTCCTTACCCTTGCGGCGCTGCTGGTCTCAACCCTGGGCGAACTTTATATTCCGGTTTTGCAGCAGCGCATTATTGACGGGCCGGTGCTTGCCCGCTTCTTTGCTTTCGACGAAGGGCGTTTTGCCGGGGAACGGGATGCGCTTAGCTTCGAGGCTGTGTCCGCGTATGAGGAGCTTGCCTGTCTTCCCGCAGGCGTCCGTGCTGGCGGCATGATTTTTGTACCGCAGAATCAGAATACTGTTCTGCAGGGCAAGGTTGAGCGTGAATTGCGGGAACGGGGCATACTGGAAGGGGAACCCTGGTACGCTCTTGCATACGCCGATGCCAAAGCCGCCGCTGTAATAGCCGAACATCCTTCCCTGTTTGTCACAGCCGGATCGGGGGATAAAGGCCCTGCGGCAATCAGAAACGCGGACCTCTATTCCCTTTCCGCCGCCGAAATCGCCGCGCTGCGGGCCGCCGATATTGCCGCTCTTATCCAGGGGGGAATTGTCTTCCTCATTGTACTTGTTCTGATATTTGTTTTTACCTTTTCCCAAACCTGGGCTACCAACCTTGCCACCCAGCGAGTTCTTAAAGATATACGGCTGGGGCTTTTCAAAAAAACGCTTTCACAGTCCACGGCTTTTCTTTCCCGGCATCCGGTTGGGCGAATCGTTACCCGGCTTTCAGGCGACGTGGAAACCATTGATGAATTCTTTACCACCGTGCTGGTGGCCTTTCTGAAAGACCTTTCCATAATGGCCGGTTCCCTTGTTACCCTGTTCATCCTTTCCCCCCAAATGGCCTTGATTACCATTGCCACCCTGCCGCCGGTGCTGGCCCTTACCCTGGTCAGCCGTTTCAAGGCCAGGGACGCCTTCCGCCGCCAGCGTACGGCATCTTCAAAAGTGTACGCCTATCTTGCCGAGCGGCTGGCGGGGATTCAGGTGGTGCAGCTTTTCAGGAGGGAGCGGAAAAGCGCCGGAGAATTCCGGGCCCGGAACCGGGAACTGCTGGACGCCAACCTGGGCGAGTTGTATGTCTTTTCGACCTTCCGCCCCATAGTGGAATGGTTTGCCACTTTTACCGCAGCGGTAGTTATAGTGGCGGGAAGCAAGCTGGCGCTTTCGTTTTCCGTATCCCTGGGGGCGCTTATCGCCTTTATCAACCTGGTGCAGATGTTTTACGCTCCGGTAATGGACATCGCGGAGAAATACACCCTGCTGCAATCCGCCATGGCCGGCGCCGAGCGGGTTTTTAAGCTGATGGATACCGAAGAGCGTATTTCCGACACGGGCCGACGCTCCATAACCATTCGGGGCCATGTTGAATTTGACCAGGTGCGCTTTGCCTACAAAAAAGGCGAAGATGTGCTTAAGGGACTTTCGTTTGCGGTAAAACCGGGTGAGATGGCGGCAATCGTGGGGTATACCGGCGCGGGCAAGACCACGATTATCAATGTGTTGTCCCGCCTGTGGGACATTGACTCAGGCGAGATACGGCTTGACGGCGTTCCGGTGCAGGACATCCCCCTGGACGAACTGCGCCGTTCCGTGCTGCCGGTTTTGCAGGATGTGTTTCTGTTTTCGGGGACCGTAGCCGAAAACATCAGCCTTGGCCTTGATATTCCAGAGGAACAAATAATTGAAGCGGCAAAGGCAGTGCACGCTCACGAATTTGTTTCCCGCCTTCCCGGCGCTTACCGCGCCGTACTTTCCGAAGGCGCAAGCAATATCTCCGCCGGCCAGCGCCAACTTTTAAGTTTTGCCCGCGTTATCGCCCACAATCCCCAGGTGGTGATCCTTGACGAGGCAACCAGTTCCATTGATACGGAAACCGAGCGGCTTATTCAGCTTGGCATGAAGCGGGTTCTTGCCGGGCGCACCTCTTTTGTAATCGCCCACCGGCTTTCCACGATACGGAATGCCGATCGTATTCTGGCGCTTTCCGGCGGCAGGCTGGTTGAACAGGGCCATCACGATGAACTGATTGCCAAAGACGGCCTTTATGCGGGATTGTACCGGCTGCAGTTTGAGGAATAGGGTTCCCTTCCCCCTGGAGAAAACCGTGCATGCGGTTAACAATATTAAACCCCTTCGACACGAAGAAAATACCGGGGAAAATTCTTTTCGATGGTTTTGTATTCCTTGCTGTGCCGGTTGATATGCTCGATCATAATTTTTCTGGCTGCCGCAGCGTCCCGTTCTTTTATCGCTTTAAGAATTCCGCCATGCTCCCGAACGGCAATTTTGGTTGTATAGTGGTACAGGCTCAGCGTACGCATGATATTGTACTGCCCGCATATTGCCGAAACAGCGCGGAATGTTTTTTCCGCTCCGCATATCTGATAGAGCTTTTCGTGGAAAGCGTTATCCTGCACCAGCAGTTCTTCGAACCTGCCGCTTTCAAGCAGCCGTTTTTGCATGGCCAGCATATCCTCAAGCCGCATTATGTCATTTTCGCCAATCTCCGCACAAACCCGTTCCGCAATGGCCGGTTCCACCTGCAGGCGCAGAAAAATGCCTTCCTTTATTAAATCCGAATCAATAAGTGACACGCGGGTACTGCTTTGGGGAACAATATCAATCAGGTACATCGAAGCGAGCCGAATAAGGGCTTCACGCAGGGGGGTCCGGCTGATGCCCAGGCGCTCTGTTAGTTCATTCTCCCGGATAATCTGCCCCGGCTCCAGATGAAGGGTCATTATATTGTGATGCAGAACCCGCAACGCATAGTCTACGGCCAGCTCACCCTGGTATCTGGGCTGAACTTCAAACATAGTAAAAAAATACACTTGACAGCAAAAAATGTCAATGATAATATACTAATATATGAGTTGGTTTCAAACCCCCGGTTGGGGTTTGAAACTGACAACATTCATACACTGGTGTTTGATGCGGCGTATTCCGCATATATTTTTTGGAGGAGGAATTCCATGAAATTCTCAGGGAAAGTGTTGGTTGTCTGTATGTGCATGGCATTTGTGGCCGGGACCGTATTCGCCAATGGCGCCAAACAGTCAAAAAAAGGCGGCTATGTTATTGGTTTTAGCAATTCGTTCAATGGCAACACATACCGCCAGGCCATGGAAAGCTATGCCCGCGAGGCGGCTGAAAAACTCAAGGCCACAGGAGAGCTGAAAGAGCTTATCTTTGCCGAGGCAAACCAGAACAACAGCGTGCAGGTTCAGCAGATTCAAAGTTTCATCATGCAAAAAGTTGACGCCATTATTATTGATCCAGGTTCGGCCACGGCCTTGACCGGGGTTATCCAGGAGGCTTCCGACGCCGGTATTCCGGTTATTATCGTGAATGACGGCCCGGTAGAGTCCAAGGCGGATTTGTGCTATCAGGTCAATTTTGACGCCGTAGAGCAGATGAGCTTCCTGGCCGAATGGGTTCTGAAAGAAATCGGTTACAAGGGTAATGTGATTGAACTTCGGGGGGCAATGGGAGACGCCTTTGACGCTCTGGCCCATCAGGGATTCAGAAAGGTTCTGGATAAATACCCGGATGTCAAAGTAGTGACTGAAATTTACACTGATTGGACCGGTTCCAAAGCCCAGGCCGAGCTTTCTTCGGTTCTGCCTACCTTGCCAAAAATTGACGCTATCCTGAATCAGGGCGGCGATTCCTATGCGGCGGTCCAGGCATTCAAGGCGGCCAACCGTCCCCTGCCGGTAATCGGCGGTGATAACCGGGGCTTTTTCCTTAAGTGGTGGGCCAATGAAGCGCCGGATTACAATTCAGTTTCTGTGTCCTCTAACCCCTGGGACGGCGCAACAGCGGTATATGTGGCGGTGGAAATTCTCAACGGGGCAAAACCTCCCAAGACGATGATCCATCCCTTCGGCGTGGTTACCAAGGATCAGGTGCAACAATTCAAAAATGTTCCGGATGAAGCCATTGCCTGCCCAACCTTTGACCGTGAATGGGTGCGGAATAATATCCTGAATCAGAAATGAACGAGAAGTCCTGTATTGAATTGATGGAAGACGCCATCGCCCGGTTTAGGGTGGTGGACCTTACCCATACACTGGAACCTGGGATGCCGGCCTGGCCTACCCAGGCCCGGTACGGGGCGGTGGTTTACGAATCCTATGATCAGGGTGACCCTGCCCTGCATTCCATGATTGTCATGTCAGAGCATACAGGAACCCATATTGACGCGCCCCGGCATTTTATCAAAGGGGGCCGTCCGGTTGACGAGCTGCCCTTCTCGTCTTTAATGGGCCGGGGCATAACGGTCGACGCCGCTTTTGTAGAGCCGGGGGGGAGCTTCGGCCTTGAAAAGCTCAAGGAATTTGAGCAAGAACAGGGGCAAATAAAAAAAGGCGATATTGTAATGTTCCGGTTCGGCTGGGACAATAAATACCGTATTCAGCCGGACAGCGGGGAATATCTTCGGGACTGGCCGGGTCTTGCCCCCGGCGCTGCGGAATACCTTGCCGAAAAGCAGGTTGCGGCAGTGGGCTGCGACGCCCTTGCCCTGGACCCTTATGGCAGCGACAATCCATGCCATCCCCTTCTTTTGGGAAAAGACATACCTATTATCGAAAACATTGATAATCTTTCAAAGTTGCCGGTATTCTGTTTTGTGATTGGCTTGCCGAATAAATTCAAGGGCGGTTCCGGTTCGCCTATCCGCTTGATAGCGTTTGTTGACTGAACGGGGGAAATGGTGGAGCAAGAGCCGTATCTGCATCTAAAAAACATCGACCGGTTTTTTGGGATAACCAGAGCTTTGCGGCAGGTTGATTTTCAAATTTACCCGGGCGAAGTAATCGGCCTGGTTGGGCCCAACGGCGCAGGCAAGTCAACGCTGATAAAAATCATCGCCGGAGTGCTTCCCCCAAGCGGCGGGGAAATTTACATAAGGTCAAAAAAAATTGAGCGTTACGCGACAAAAGACGCGAAAGAGGCCGGGGTTTCCTGCGCGTATCAGGATATGTCCCTGTGTACCAATTTACAGGTATACGAAAATTTTGCCATGCTCAATATGAGTCATACCCTTTTTGGCGCCCCAAAGTGGCAGAAACGGGAGCAGGCGGAAACGATCAAGCTGTTGGAAACGTACTTCCCCGGCAGTGGTATTAATGTAACAATGCCCGTAAGCGATTTGACCCTTGCGGAACGGCAGATTGTTGAAATTTGTAAAGCCATTATGGGGCAAAGCCTTAAGGTGCTGGTGCTGGATGAACCCACTTCCGCCTTGTCCACCGACAAGGCGCGGCAGCTTCACCGGCTGGTTCGGGAATTAAGCGCATCGGGAATAGCGGTTATTTATATATCCCATAAACTTGACGAGATAAAGGAAGTAAGCGATCGTATCGTGCTGATGCGAAACGGAGAAATAACCGCCGTCCTTCGCGCTGCCGGCACAAGTACCGCCGAACTGATCAGCCTGCTTGGGGGAGAAACCGCCGAAAAGGGAAAACCAGGCGGCAAAACGGTTTCCAAAAATGGCGCTGATGCGCAGACGGGAGAGCGTCTTGTCGAGATACAGGATTTTTCCGGACGGCACTTGCAGGACATAAATTTTTACGCGGACAGGGGCGAAATAGTAGGCATTTCCGGCCTGGCCGGTTCAGGCCAAACGGAATTGTTGAACCACATTTTTAGGAAGGGAATTTCCGCGCGTTTCCCCCGCCTGCGCTTCAAGGGCCGGCGCGGCAATTGCGGGGTTTCCGTAAGGGGCAGCGTTTCCTATATCAGCGGGGACCGCGCCGGGGAGGGTGTTTTTCATCTCTGGGATATTTTCGACAATATACTTGTTTCAAGCCTAAAGCGGATCGTTTCCGGGCCGTTTTTAAACCGGAAAAAATCGGAAACCCTTGCCCGCTTCTGGTATGACAAACTGAAGTTCAGGGCCGAGGGAATTTACAGCCCCATTATGTCACTGAGCGGAGGAAACCAGCAAAAGGCCCTGATTGCGCGGGGTATCGCGTCCGGGGCTGACACGCTTATCCTCAACGACCCAACCGCCGGCGTTGACATTGAAACCAAACAGGAAATTTACAATCTGCTGGAAGAGGCGAAAGCGGAAGGCCGGGCGGTTATTTTCTACAGTACCGAAGATGCGGAAATGGAGATATGCGATCGCGTGTACATTTTACGGGACGGCGCCATTACCGGAGAACTGAAAGGTTCGGACATAACGGAACCTAATATCGTAAAAGCCTCATTCAGGGAAGCGCAGAAAAAAGAAAGGCCAAAGGAAACTTCCAGAATGCGGAGCTTTCTGGCCTCACGCGCCCTTTTACCGCTTTGTACCATGGCGGCGCTGTTCTGTGTCAACGCGGCCTTTAATCCGAATATATTATCGTATAACAGTATCCGTATGCTGACGGGAGCTGCGGTTCCCCTGGTTTTTGCGGGGCTGGGACAGATGTTCATTACCGGTGTTGGCGATATTGATATGGGCAACGGTTACTCTATAGGGCTGGTAAATGTTTTGGTTGCCGTTGTGCTGACAGGCAATCCGCTGTATGGCGCGATAAGCCTGCTGCTGTTTATCGCCGCCTATATCCTTATGGGGCTGCTTATCGAGATCCGGAAAATTCCCGCCATTGTGGTTACCCTTGGCGCTCAATTTATATGGCTGGGTATTGCGCTTGTTTTATCTCCGGTACCGGGCGGAAGCTGCCCCGAATGGCTGCGCCGCATGTACCGTTTTAAGCTGGCTGTGTTTCCCATGCCGGTTATTATCTGCGCTATGGCGGCGCTGTGCTGTTACCTGATTCTGTTCAGAACAAAGTATGGAATAATACTCCGGGGCATCGGCAACAATCCCCAGTCCGTTACGCGATCCGGCTGGTCATTTCTGGCGGCAAAAATGACCGGCTACGCTCTGGCCGGGGCAATGGTGGTATTGTCAGGCATGTCTTTTACCGCTGTCAGCCTGGGGGCGGACGCAAATGCCGCCAGTTCCTACTGCATGTTGAGTATTGCCACGGTGGTCCTGGGAGGCTGCGAATTTTCCGGGGGCATCATGGAACCGGCGGGCGTTGTTGCAGGCGCTCTTGCCATGTCCCTGATAACCACGATGCTTACTTTTATGCGCGTTGGTTCCAATTATCAAACTGCGGTACTGGGAATTATATTGATTTTGGTTTTGGTGATTAAGCTGATTACCAGCCATTACAAAGAGGCCCGGGCATGAAAAGGTTAAAAGGGTTTGGCGGCTTTATATGGCCGCTGCTCGGTTCATTGATTCTTTGGGCGCTTATCGGTGTAGTCTCCGGACGGTTTACCGCCGAGCAGTTTTACACTTGCGCAAAACTGGCGACTTTTGCCATGCTGCTTGGGCTGGCCCAAATGACCGTTGTCACCAGCGGAAACGGAGCCATTGATCTTTCGCAGGTTTACAGCCTTACCCTTTGCGCCTTTGTCGCCTGTCACTTTATGGTTATCAATATTGCGCTGGGATTGTTTATGGCTGTTTTTGCCGGTTCCCTTTGCGGGCTTGCCAACGGTCTAATCAATGGCTATTTCAGGGTTCCCGCGATGATTGCCACGCTCGCCACCGGCTATATACTGTTTTCGATCAATCTTATAAGCGCCCCTTTTCTTAAAACCCTGCCAAATCCCGTTTTTGTTAATTTTATTAACCGAAGTATTGGCGGTATTTCCATGCTGACCTGTATCGTTGTTTTGGCGGCGCTCTTGATTTCCCTGCTGCTCTATAAAACCGCCTATGGCAAACAGCTTCATGCGGTGGGGCAAAACAGGGGCGCTGCGGCCTATGCGGGCATAGCGGTGCGGCCTGTGGTGATTACCGCATTTACCCTTGCAGGCGGCCTTACCGGGCTTGCCGGAGCGCTCTGCGGCGCGTTTATCGGCGGCGCCTTTCAGGACATGGGCTCAACCTATTTTCTGCCGTCGATTGCCGCTACTTTTGTCGGCGGCACGGCAGCCTCCGGCGGAAAATCCAATGTGCCGGGCGTGTGTTTTGGCGCCTTGATGATGTCCTTTATGTCGATGTTTTTAAATACCGCGAACTTCTCTCCCGGTCTGCAGCGTTTTATCCAGGGAATTTTTCTGGTATGTATTCTGATTGCTTCTGTTTCAGGCGGCGTGTCTGCGGGAAAAAAACAAAAAAGAAATTAATTTTTTAAGGAATAAAAATGAAAGGTATAATTTTTCCAGCGCCAAATTCTTTTAAGATTGAAGAAATGCCCGATCCTGCAATTGCCGCGCCGGATGATGTTCTTGTGCGAATAAGGGCGGGAGGCATTTGCGGTTCCGACATGCATTGTTATCACGGAACCTCCGCCTTCGCCCGCTATCCGCTTATACCCGGACATGAAGTGTCCGCCGAGGTTGTTGAATTGGGGCAGGCGGCGCAGGGCCTGGAAACCGGTGACCATGTAGTTCTGGACCCTGTCAACAGCTGCGGTAAATGTTACCCCTGTTTAACAGGCCGTTACAACGTGTGCGTGGATTTAAAAGCAAATGGCGCTCATACGCAGGGCGCTTTTTCCGAGTTTGCCGTTTTCAAACGGCACAAGCTCCATCGTATCTCAAAAGCAATTTCATGGGAACATGCGGCGGTGGTTGAGCCGTATACCATAGCGGCCCAGTCGATTTTCCGGGGACGCATACAGGCGGATGACACGGTACTGATCATGGGAGCGGGTCCCATTGCGATGGTGATTTTGCAGGCAAGCAAGATGCTTGGCGCGAAGTGCATAGTATCCGATATTTCAGCGCGGCGGCTGGAACGGGCAAGACAGCTTGGGGCTGATTATACCTTTACGGCGGGCCAGATTGGTATAAGAAATTTTCTGGAGAAACATCCCGAACTGCCGGGCATAACGCTTGCGTTAGACGCAACCGGCGCACCTTCTGTACTGCCGGAAATTATTGCGAATATGCTGCCAACAGGCCGTGTAGTAACACTTGGCTTTTCCGCAAAAACAACGGAAATTCAGCAGTTGGAAATTACCAAACGAGAACTTGACATCATGGGTTCGCGCCTCAGCTGCGGGCAATTCCCCAAAGTGGTGGAGTGGGTTGAAAAAAAACTGGTTGATCCATCAAAAATTATTACTCATATTTTCCATTTTGAGGAATTTGGGCAGGCCATTTCGCTGTTTGATAACAAACCGGATGAATGTTGCAAAATCGTCCTGACCTTTTAGGCGGTCCTTTTCCTTTTGTGTTATTCTTTGGAGCCAGTTTCAAAACCTCAGTTTCAAAACTGCTTCTTATCCCCTGTATTGGGAATTGCCGCGTTTCTTTTCATTGCGCTTGTCAAACCAAATCGTTTTTTGGTATTATCCGGTATACCAACAACTTTTTTCACAAGGAGCCATGTATGGCACAACACCAGTTTCAGACCGAAGTTAGCCGGTTGCTGCACCTTATCATTCACTCGCTGTACTCCAACCGGGAGATTTTTCTGCGGGAGCTTGTTTCCAACGCCTCAGACGCTTTGGACAAGCTCAA